>JALHSW010000554.1 GCA_022865365.1 Acidimicrobiia bacterium
AGCGCACCACCGAAGATGTCCTCGATGGGTCGGGTGCAGCTCAAGGGGCTGGACGAGCCGGTCCCGCTCTACAAGGTGGCCGTCGACGAGTCGGTCGCCGTCCCCCACTGAGTTCTGCGTGTGTGCACCGGCGGGGCCCCTGGCCCCGCCGAGTGCACACACAGTCGGTCTTGGGGCTATCCCTGACGGCGGTCGGCCCAACCGGCGTAGGTGAGGAAGATCCCGGCCGCGCCGACCAGGTAGGCCACGCCCCAGAACGGGAACGGCGGACCCTCGATGCCGTTCCAGCCGAAGCGCAGCCCGAGGCACGCCACGATCAGCAGCGGTCCGAGCCAGATGTCGATGCTCGGCCGCAGGTACCAGGGCCGCTCCTCCGGCTTGGGCGACAGACCCGACGGTCCGGGTGCAGCGGGCGGGACGGCGTAGCCGGCCTGCTCCTCACCCGAGCTCGGGGCACCTGCTGCGGGTCCACCTCCATCGGGGGCACCTGCGTTCGGGGCACCTGCGTTCGGGGCACTGGTCTCGTCCATCACCGTCTCCTTCGGTCGTGCGCCGGCTCCCATCAGAGCACCTCCCGGCGTCGCTGTCCTCAGTCTCCGGGCCTCCGCGCGCTTACGGGTCTGCCGGTGAGCGGTCCGCTTCCGACGCGCGAGACTCGGGTGGTGAGCTTCCGAGCCGTCGTCCTCGACTTCTACGGGACCCTGGCCCGCGCGACTGCCTGGGTCTCGGTCGACGTCGTGCTGGCCGAGCACGGTGTGGAGCTCGACGACGGGGTCCGGGACCGGTACTGGAACGACGGGCTCGATGGCATCGAGCACCTGGACCACTCGCACAGCCGCGACCACTACGTCGCATGGCAACGCGACCGGCTCCTCTCCATGCTCTCGGAGACCGATCTGCACCCGGGTGAGTATGAGGTGGTGCTCGACAAGCTCGCGAAGGGCAACGAGGCCCGGGTCCTCGAGGCTTACGACGAGACGCTCGACGTGCTCGCCCAGACGCGCGAATGTGGGCTCACGTTGGCCATCTGCTCGAACTGGGACTGGGACCTCGCCGAGGCCGTCGACGAGGCGGGCGTCATCGACGCGGTCGACGTCATCGTCTCGTCCGCGTGGGCCGGCTCCCGCAAGCCGCACCCCCGGATCTTCGAGCACACGCTCGAGAAGGTCGGGTTGGCCCCCGCCGAGGTGCTCTTCGTCGGCGACACCTGGGGTCCCGACGTCGTCGGGCCCCGTACGTTCGGCATGACGCCCCTCTACCTGCGCCGCGAGGGCCACTGGCCCGACACCACCGCTCCACAAGCCCTTCCACCGGGCGACACCGAGGCGGAGGGTGTAGCAATCGCCCCCGACCTGCGCCGCCTCCTCGAACTCATCTGAACGGAGCCACCATGACCACGACTGTCCCCACGACTGGCGCAGCCCCCTCGACCACCACGCCGAAGCAGGCGAGCACCGCCAAGCTCGACGCGCCGGCCCTGGTCGCACGCCTGCGTGCCGGCTTCGCCTCCGGGCGCACGCGTCCGATCGACTGGCGGCGTGCGCAGCTCAAGGCGCTGCGGACACTCCTCACCGAACGCGAGAGCGAGTTGCTCGACGCGCTGGCCGCCGACCTCGGCAAGCCGCGCCTCGAAGCATGGGCGACCGACATCGGCTTCGTGATCAATGAGATCGACTATTTCCTCAAGCACCTCCGCCGGTGGACGAAGCCGGCCCGGGTCCGCACCCCGCTCGCCACCAAGCCGTCGAAGGCGCGCGTCGTGCGCGAGCCGCTCGGCCTCGTGCTGATCATCGCCCCGTGGAACTACCCGGTACAGCTGTCACTCTCGCCGCTGGTGGGCGCGATCGCGGCCGGCAACGTCACGGTCCTCAAGCCGTCAGAGGTCGCCCCGGCGACGTCGGCCGTGCTCGCACGGCTCGTGCCCGAGTACCTCGACCCGGACGCGGTCGCCGTGGTCGAGGGCGCCGTCCCCGAGACCCAGGCCCTGCTCGCGCAGCGCTGGGATCACATCTTGTACACGGGCAACGGTCGGGTCGGGCGCGTCGTGATGGAAGCGGCAGCGCCGCACCTCACGCCGGTCACGCTCGAGCTCGGAGGCAAGAGCCCCGCCATCATCGACGCTTCGGCGAACCTCGAGGTGGCGGCACGGAGGATCGCGTGGGGAAAGTTCCTCAACGCGGGCCAGACATGCATCGCCCCCGACTACGTGCTCGTGGCCCGCGGTCTCGAGGACCGCTTCGTCGAGCTCGTTCGCCGGTGCGTGTTCGACTTCTACGGCCAGGACCCGAAGGCGAGTCCGGACTTCGCTCGCGTCGTCAACGGCGCGCACTTCGACCGCCTGGTCGGTCTGCTCGACTCCGGCACTCCGGCGGTCGGTGGTGAGCACGATGCGGCCACGCGCTACATCGCGCCCACTGTGCTGCGCGACGTAACGCCCGAGTCGCCGGTGATGCAGGAGGAGATCTTCGGACCGATCCTGCCCGTCCTTCCGATCGCCGACGCCGAAGAAGCCGTCGCCTTCGTGAACGGTCGGGAGAAGCCCTTGGCGCTCTACGTGTTCGCCAAGGACGCGAGCGTCGTACGCACGGTGCTCGAAGGCACGAGCAGCGGCGGTGCGTGCGTCAACGCGACGCTGTTCCACGTCGCCGTCACCGAGCTTCCCTTCGGCGGCGTCGGCGAGAGCGGCATGGGGGCTTACCACGGCAAGGCGAGCTTCGATGTGTTCAGTCACGCCAAGTCGGTGCTCAAGCGGGCAACGCGCCCGGACCCCGCCCTCGCGTATCCGCCCTACACGGAGCGCAAGGAGAAGCTCACGCGCCGATTTCTCTAGGGCCGGTCCCTCGAGGAGCACGAGGTGACCGATCGGCTTCCCGACGGCTGGGGTGCCGATTCACCCCGCGACGACTCATTGTTGCGCGGCTACGCCGAAACGTGGGCCGACCTCGCCGAGATACTCGGTCGCGCGGGCGGTCATCGAACGCTGCGCACATCCAACTTCGTCGCGTTCGACAGTCACGCGCCGTTCCCATTCGTGAATGTCGCCGTGCTCCTCCGACCGGTGCACGACCTCGACGACCCCGTGCTCGACGAGATCACACGGTTCTTCGTCTCGGACGAGGACGACACGCCGTTCCTCGTGTGGAGCGCGACCCCGACACCATCGTTCACGAGC
>JALHSW010000555.1 GCA_022865365.1 Acidimicrobiia bacterium
CCGAGCGGCTCGCCGGGCAAGTTCTCCCGGATTGCTACGACGCTGTTGTATCCGGTCGCGCACGCGAACCCAAGCGCCGCCGCGCGAAGGGCGCCATCGCTGCCGTCGGTCATCGGTGTGACCTCTCCACGACCGTTGAGACTATTGGCGGATGGCCGCACGCCGCGCGCGATCACGCACCACTTGGCTCATCGACGACGTGATCAACGCCTCGTTGCAGAATACGGTCCCGGGTCGACAACCCGACGAGCCCAGCGCTAACACCCTGGGGCGACGATGGCCCGGGCGCTTCGCTCGAGGTGTTCCCGGACGAAGGCGATGATCGCGGTGCGGCTCGGGCAGTGGCGACCCGCCCTGCGTGCGGCCGCCCACTCCGCCGAGCAGCGGGTGCAGATGGGAATGCTGAACGCGGTGCTCAGCACGTCCTACTGGTGGGCGGCCATCGCCTTCGTCGAACTGGGGCACCTCGAGCCCGCCGAAGCCGTCGCGTACCTACGCGCCGAGGCCGACTGAGTACTCGGAGACGAGTCTGAGCCCTGACCCGAAGGTGGCTGACCCGTGTCACCCAACTTGTCACCAGTGGCACCGGACTCAGCGGGACTCGACGGACTCCATGGGACTGGACGGACGCCGGCTCTGGCAGAACGGGACTGGGCGGCACTCGGCGGTACTGGATGGACGGTTGTCAAGGCGCTCATGACGCGAAGGTCGTGGGTCTAAATCCCACCCCCGCTACGTTCACGCCGACAACCCCGCTCGGTCCCCGGTCCTAGTCGCCCGATCCTCGAGTACCCCGCGCGCCGAGTGTTCCGGTCCTTCGGACCGCAGAGCAACCCCTGGCGTCGGCAGGGCGTCCGAGCCTTGCGCGCGGGGGGCGGATGTGCTTCGCTGACCTACACGAGGGGTCAAGTCCCGAGGCGAGCAGTTGGGGGGCGGGTCGATGACGCGACACCGGGGTTCGGTCGGGCGTGTCGGCGTGGGTCTCACGGTGCTCGTCACCGCGCTCGCGGGCGCCCTGTGGCTGGGTGGTCCGGTCGGCGCGACGGCTCCCGACGCCTCGAGCAGCCATCGCTCGCTCGACATCTGTGTTGTGCTCCCCGGATTCGAGGTCCCCGGAGACGCCACGTTCCAGATCGAGACCACGGGCCCTACCGTGCGGGGCGAGCAGTTTCAGCGAACCTCGACGTTCGACGCGTCGGCCTGCCTGACGCTGCGGGGGCTCCCGCCCGGAACGTTCACGATGACCCAGATCGTCAGCCCGCCGGGGTGGGTGCTCGCCACGGTGTACTGCTTCAACACCGGCAGCGCCGATCAGCCCACGAACCAGTTTGATCAGGCGACCAGCTCCGCACGCGTCGAGGTGAAGAAGACGACGGAATGCATCTTCGCCGAGTTGCAGGGGTTCGCGCCGCCCACGAAGACCCGGTCCTCCGGCGGCGGCGGCGGCCAGGGGACGACCTCCACCACCAAACCCGGAACCACCAGCACGACCGCGGCCACCACCACCACGACTGCCCCGGCGGGCGGCGGCGGGAGGATCGACATCTGCACGAGGTTCCCCGGCCTCTGCATAAAGCTCCCGCCGCTCGAACCGAGGCCGTGACGGGGGCCCTCCGAGCACGACTCTTCCGTTTCGGCCGGGCCGTTCGCGAGGAGCCGCAGCGTCCCTGGGGGTGCTCGACGCGCGGCCGTCGTGTGTGAGGCTCCGCTCAGCACACTCCGGGGGGAGGTGACCGTGCGGGGATCGAAGGTCGAGGGCATTGCCCTCGGGATCGTCGGGATCTGGGCCCTGGTCCTGGGCGCGTTGTGGTTCTGGTCGGGCATGTCGATCGTCGTCGGGGCGGTCAGCGCGGAGTGCGAGACGATCGATCTCCACGCTCTCGGAGCGTTCCTCGGGCGTCAGGGCGGCACGTGCCTCGCGCTCGAGAACAAGTCGTCGTGGGGGATCGCCGGCGGGCTCGCCGCGCTCATCGTGCTCGTCGTCGGTAGCGCGGTCATCGCCGGCGCGCTGTGGTTGCTGTACCGGGCGTCGGATCGCTGGAACACGCCCTGAGCGGCGCCTCGACCCGTCAGACGCGCGCCGGGGCGAACTCCACCGGGATCGTGTCGTAGCCCACGG
>JALHSW010000556.1 GCA_022865365.1 Acidimicrobiia bacterium
GACTGGGAGCCCAGCGAGGTGGCCGCGGACGGCATCGTCTGGATGCTGCGCCAGCCGGCGTCGTACACAGGCCACAACGAAGCCATGTCAGCACTCCGCGAGGAGCACGGGATCATGGCGACCCGGGTCGGGCGCGAATATCGCCCGACATCGCGGATCCTGACCGAGAACCCGATGCGGCTCCCGAGCTGACCGCATCCCGAACGCCGATCGTGGAGCGCCCACGAGCGCCGCGCGACTCCCAACGCGCTCGCGTGTACCGCGCCGAGACACCGATGCCCGTGAGCCCACTCCCCGGGCTCGACGCGTGCGCGGCGTTCGCCGACCGGGTCGTCGGCACATTGTGGTGGGAAGCCCGCTTCCCCACCCACGCCATCGACCAGGTCCCGCGGCTGCGGCCGGGCAACGGTGCTCGACAGGCATTCTTCCGACCGGCCGACGACATTGCGAAAGATGCGACGATCACGCTCCCGCGCCGCTACCGAACCAAGGGGGTCGTGCTCCACGAGCTGGTGCACTGGGCGTTGTGGAACGAGGCCGACCTCCCGCATCACGGCCGGACGTTCACCCGCGTGCTGCTCGACATCACCGAGGAGTTCCTCGGCGCGACGCGCGCGGCGATCCTCGCCGCCTCCTACCGAGCCGAGCGGGTGCATGTCGGTCGCGCGCCACGTGTCGGCCCGGACGGACGCCCGCGGTACGGATGCGATGAGCGGCTCCGGCTGTCGCGCGGAAAACAGCTCGTGGTCCGGTTCCGAAGCCCGGACGGCGACACGGCCACGGCGGTCGGCATCCTCGTGACGACCGGACCCGGCGGCCACGAGCTCGTACTCGAAGGTGCCGACGGGATCACGCGTGTCCCGACGAAGTGCGTCTGGGCCGTCGACGCCCCGAGTCCGTACGCACCCAGCCGGTAGCCTGCGCCACCATGCAGGAGGGGAGCCGGCGCGCGATCTTCGCTGCCTTCTTCGCGAACCTCGGGATCGCGATCGCGAAGATCGTGGCGTTCGCGCTGACCGGTGCGGCCTCGATGCTCGCCGAGGCCATCCACTCGCTCGCCGACACCGGCAACCAGGGACTGCTGTTCCTCGGCGGCAGTCGATCGAAGCGCCCCGCCACCGAGCTGCACCAGTTCGGCTACGGACGCGAACGCTACTTCTGGGCGTTCGTCGTCGCGCTCGTCCTGTTCTCCCTCGGCGCCGTCTTTGCCGTCTCCGAGGGCGTGAACAAGCTGATCCATCCGCACGAGCTCGAGGATCCGGCGGTCGCCTTCGCCGTGCTGGGCCTGGCGATGCTGCTCGAGGGCTTCTCGTTGCGCACGGCGATCCGCGAGGCAAACCGCGAGCGACGTGGGCGGAGCTGGTGGCGCTTCATCCGTACGGCAAAGAGTCCCGAGCTCCCGGTCGTCCTCCTCGAGGATCTCGGTGCGCTGCTCGGGCTCTCGTTCGCGGTCATCGGGATCACCCTCAACGTCCTCACCGACGAACCGGCCTTCGACGCGATCGGGAGCATCGCGATCGGACTCCTGCTAGGGGTTATCGCCGTCGTCCTCGCGGTCGAGATGAAGAGCCTGCTGATCGGTGAGGCCGCGTCGCCCGAGGAGCAGGACGCGATCCGCGC
>JALHSW010000557.1 GCA_022865365.1 Acidimicrobiia bacterium
CCGCGCTACCGCGACGCGATCCCGCCCGAGCGACGAGCCGACCTGCCCGAAGGCGTCGACCGCCGCGAGCCGCTCGGCAACCCGTTCGCCCGCCGTGACGGTCGAGTCGAGGTGGTGCGTGACGTTGCCTACGGGGACGATCCGGCCCACCGTCTCGACGTGTATCGCCACCGGGACCACTCGACGGGGAGCCCGGTGCTCGTCCACGTGCACGGCGGCGCTTGGTCGACCGGACGCAAGGAGTACGGGGCCGTGCCGCTGCTCGAGCATCTCGCGTCCAGAGGGTGGGTCGGGGTCGCGGCGACGCACCGCCGCAGCCCACGCGCCACCTTCCCCGATCACCTCGTCGACATGAAGCGGGTCCTCGCGTGGGTACAGCAGGACGGGCCGTCCTTCGGAGCCGACCCGGGCTTCGTCGTGCTGGCCGGGCAGTCGTCAGGCGCGCACCTGGCCGCGCTCGCCGCGTTCTCGCCCGGCGATCCGCGGTACTAACCGGGGTTCGAGTCGGTCGACACCTCGGTCGCCGGATGCGTGGCGTCCTACGGCAACTACGACTTCTGCAACCGCTTCGGCATCCGCGGCCGGGGGTCCGACATGGGCGGCTTCCTCGCACGGTACGTCATGAAGGTTCCGCGCCACGAGGAACCGTCGCGATGGGACGACGCCAGCCCGGTCGCGCGCGTCCGGGCCGACGCGCCGCCGTTCCTCGTCATCCACGGCACCCACGACTCACTGCTCTGGGTCGAGGAGGCGCGCAGGTTCGTCGACGTGTTGCGCGCGACATCGCGAGCGCCCGTCACCTATGCAGAGATCCCCGGCGCGCAGCACGCGTTCGATATCTCTTCCACGCTGCGCAGCCTGCTCGTCGTGCACGGCATGGTGAGATGGCTCGAGCACCTGCTCGCTACACCTCGGTGAGCGACGCGACGGCGACCCGAGCAGCCTCCACCAGCTCCGCGAGCGCGACCGGGAGCCCGTCGACGAGATCCCAGAGGTCGGGAACATGTTCGGGGCACGCCGCCACCCCCACCGCAATGCGGTCGCGGTAGCTCCAGCCGGTGAGATTGAGCCCCAGCCCCATCGCGAGCTCGCCGACGGACAGAATCTCGACGACCGGCGCGCCGTCGAACCACAGCGGCTCGGGCCCGCGCACGTTCGAGACGATGGTGTTGAAGCTCGGACGCCTCGCCAGCCCCGCCGCGGTGGTGCCGAACGCAATCCACCGGCGCCACAGCCCCTTGTAGTCCATCCACTCCTCGACCAGGGTCTCCGAATGGCGCGCAGCGTGCGACGCACGCGCCGCACGAGTCGCGGCCCGGTTGGCCCTGAGGCGCTCGACCGGGTCGGCGACGTCGGTCGCGAGCGTGACGAACCAGGTCGTGAGCCGGTTGCCGTAGTCGTCGAGCTCGTGTTCCTGACGGACCGACACCGGGATGCTCGCGCTGAGCGACGTTCGTGGCAGCTCACGGCTTCGTTCGAGGTAGCTCCGGATCGCGCCGCTGCAGACCGCGACCAACACGTCGTTGACCGTGCACCCGAACGCGGCCCGCACCGTCTTGAGGTCGCTCATCGCGAGCGACGCCCAAGCGCACGAGCGATGAGCGGTGAACGTGCGGTTGAACCGCGTCGCCGGCGAGGCGAACGCTCTGGCCGGGCCCTCGAGGCCCTCACGGCGCCGCTCCCGACCGATCCGCGTGGCGCGCAACGACCGGTTCACGAGTGCCGGGAGGTGCGCCGCGTTCGGCACGACCGAGCGCACCATGCGAAGGAAGAGGCGGCGGCGAGTCGGGTCGGGATCCGGGGACGGCGCCGCTTCGGGCACGACCGGGCGCTCGTCGGGACCGTGCTGAAGCACGGCCGAGAACATGCGCACGCTGGCAACGCCGTCTGCGAGCGAGTGGTGGACCTTCCAGACGAGCGCCACGCGCGACTCGGCCAGTCCTTCGACGAGCCAGAGCTGCCACAGCGGCCGGGAACGATCCAGCAGCTCGCCGCCGAGCAGCTGGCCGAGCACAGCGGCGAGCTCTTCACGCCCGCCCGGCGCCGCGACGCGGGTGACGCGCACGTGATAGTCGACGTCCAGCTCGGGGCGGTCGACCCAGAACGGGTGGCCGAGGCCCATGGGCGGCGGGGCCAGCTGCCACCGGAACGGCGCCACCTGCGGGAGGGCGGCCGCCGCCCAGGTCCGCAGCCGTTCGAACGTGACGGGCTCATGCGCGCTCGCCGGATCGAGGATCATGCACTTGAGCGTGTGCTGGGGCTGCGTCGGCGTCTCCACCGAGATGTGGTGACCGTCGGCGCCGGCGAGCTGGCGCATGGTGATCCTCCTCGACGGCTTCAGTGCTCCCTACCACGGGAACCGGTGCCCGGGCCAGGGTCCTTGGTCACGGCGCATCACGCCCCGCGGCGACCAGTGCGTCGAGCGCAAGGGGAACGCCGTCGGCGAGCGCCCACAGATCGGGGATCGCGGCCGCGTCGGCCACGAACCCGAAGTCGATGACGTCCAGATAGCTCATGACCGTCACGTTGAGGCCCATGCCCAGCAGCAGCGCCGAGACCGGGATGATCGATTCGATGCGCGCGCCTCCCATGTAGAGCGGGAAGGTCGGGCCGGTGATGTTGGAGATGATGAGGTTGCTCGGGGTGAGCGTGAGCGTCTCCATGCCGGTGGAGAGAAACGGCCAGAGAAGGCGGCTCACGACCGGTGGCGCGGTCTCGCTGATCGCCAGGGACTTTCGCGCTTGGAGCGCGACGGTGAGTTCCTTCGCCCGCGACGCGGCACGGTGGATGGCGTGGAGACGGTCGTCCGGGTCGGCAACGTCCGTCGCGAGCGACACCATCATGTTCGCCACACGATTCCCGAGCTCGTCGTCGTCCACGCGGCGAGTCGACACCGGGACCGCGGCCACGAGCGGCGCGTGGGGAAGTGCATCGATGCCCTGGAGGTAGGCGCGGAGCGCGTCGGCCGTCAAGGCAAGCACCACGTCGTTGACGGTGACCCCGTGACGAGCCTTCACGTCGCGGACGACCCCGAGCGGGACCGAAGCATGTGCGAACGCGCGATGGGGTCCCACGCGGCCGTTGAAGGGCGTCGATGGCGCAGGGAGAATCCCCAGCGGGGTCGGGTCGGGCTCCGGTCGAAGCGCGAAGCGCGCCAGCTCGACGCCCTGCCGAGCGAGCTGCCAGGCGAGCTGCCCGGTCCGCACCGGCGTGCCGAGAGCCCGGCCGGCCCCTCGGACGACGAGGTCGACGTCGTCGGTCGGGCGTTCGGGCGCCAGGGGTTCGGACAGGGGTTCGGGCGCCGCTGGCGGGGGCGCTCGTCGGTCGCCGGTCGTCGCGCCCGGCTCGAGGTCGCACAGGGCGGCGGCGAGCCCCGCACCCGACACGCCGTCGGCCATCGCGTGGTGTGTGCGGGTGAGCACGCCGACCCGGCCCGCGGCGAGCCCCTCGAGGTACCAGATGTCCCAGAGCGGGCGTGACCGGTCGAGTCGCCGGCCCATGAGGTCACCGACGACCGCAGCGAGCTCATGGCGGCCACCCGGCGCGGGGACCGATGCGACGTGGAAGTGCCGGTCGAGGTCGAAGTCCGGGTCGTCGACCCAGACGGGGCAGTCGAGCCCGAAGGGCACCTCGTGCAGGCGGCGAAGGAACGACGGTGCGCGGGGCAGACGCTTCGCGAGCAGCGCACGGACACCGTCTGGCCCGAAGCCGTCTATGCCGGTCGGATCGAGCAACGTGAGGCCACCGACGTGCATCGGCGACCCGTCCCGCTCGCTGACGAGAAAGAAGGTGTCGGTCCC
>JALHSW010000558.1 GCA_022865365.1 Acidimicrobiia bacterium
ACCGCCACGCTGACGGCGCGGACACCGATGACGGTGCTGGTCATGGAACCCGATGAGATCGACTCGGTGCTCGCCGCGGACCCGTCCTCGGCGAAGCGCCTCGGGCGACACGCCCCACCCGCGTCTGCAGAGTAGCCAGGCCGCGACAGTTCGGTCGCGCCGAGGGCGGGCCTACCCAGAATGCAGTGCCCGGAAGGCCGCGTCGTCGACGTCGATGGCTGCCCGGATGGCCTGCAGCGCACCGTCCCGCACGCGCAGCTTGGTCGCCGCGTGGGCCCGCATGTCGAGCGCGGCCAACGTCTCCGCGGTGCTCCGTGCGACGTCGTGGAGGTCGGCCGGCGGCACGGCTCGATCCAAGAGGCCGGCGTCGACCGCAGCCGCGGGCGTGTAGAGCTCGGACAGGATGACCGCCCGGTTGAAGTTCGCCGGGGTGAGCCGCTGCCGGCAGATCTCGATCGCGGCCCACGGCATGGTGAGACCGATCGCCACCTCGTTCGCGATGATCTTGTACGGACCATCCGCACCGAGCCGGTAGTCGCCCGACAGCAGGAGGAACACCCCCATCGCGATCGCGTGGCCGGGGCACACGATGAGCACGGGCGACGGGAACGCCAGGACCCGTGCCGCCAACTCGAAACCGCCGCGCAGCATCGCCGCGCTGTCGTCGCCGCCGGCTCTGAGCACCGCCAGATCGAAACCCGCCGAGAACATCCCCTCCCGGCCGGTGAGCACGACGACGGCTCGATCCGCCTCGGCCTGATCGAGGGCCGCGTTGAGCTCGGCGAGCATCTGGAGCGACAGCACGTTCACCTTGCCGTCGTCCATCGTGATCGTGGCGACGGACTCCTCGAGCTGATAAGTGACGAGCGCTCCCATGCCCTACTCCTTCCTCTGTCAGTTCCGAAGCCCGTCAGGTCCCGAACGCCCAGCCCGCACCGCGGTGGTACTGCGAGAGCACGTTCTTGGCGATGAGGATCCGGTGCACCTCGTCGGGCCCGTCGGCGAGCCGGAGCGTGCGCGCGCCCTGGTACATCGCCGAGAGGGGCAGGTCACCCGACACGCCGGCCGCGCCCCAGACCTGGATCGCACGATCGACGACGCGCTCGTATGCCGCGGGGACGAACACCTTGATGGCGGAGATGTCGGTGCGCGCGTCGGCGTCGGCGGCCATCCGCTCGGCGCAGTGGATCGTCATGAGTCGCGCGGCCTGGATGTCGATGTAGGAGTCGGCGATGAAGCCCTGGATGAACTGCTTGGTCTCGAGCAGCCCACCGTGGACCTCGCGTGCCATGGCCCGCTCCACCATCAGGTCGAACGCGCGCCACATCTGCCCGATCGAGTTCATGCAGTGGTAGACCCGGCCCGCGCCAAGACGGTCCTGCGCGGCCTGGTGACCACTCCCCCGACTGCCGAGCTGGTTCTCCACCGGCACGCGCACGTCTTCGTAAATGATCTCGCAGTGGTCGCTCTCGACGCCCCACACCGTGATGCCACGAACGATGTTCACCCCGGGCGCGTCGCGCGGGACGATGATCTGGGTCATGCGCCCGCTCGCGTCGCCCCCGCCGTCGGCGTCCTCGGTGCGGCACATCACGATGAAGAAGTCGGCCCGCTTGCCGTTCGACGTGAACCACTTGTGCCCGTTGATGACCCACTCGTCCCCGTCACGTCGTGCGGTGGTCTTGATCGAGCGCGGGTCGGAACCAGCCTGGTCGGGCTCGGTCATCGAGAATCCGGACTCCATGGTGCCGTCGATGAGCGGGATGAGCCACTGCTGCTTCTGCTCCTCGGTGCCGTACTTCACGAGGATCTTCTGGTTGCCGGAGTTCGGCGCCACCACGCCGAAGAGCGCGGCCGCGCCGATCGCGTAGGCGAGCACCTCGTTCATGTAGGCGAGCTCGAGGAAGTCGAGGCCGGCACCGCCGTACTCGGCCGGCAGATGCGGTGCCCACAGGCCGGCCTGCTTCACGACCGCCTTGATGTGCTCGCGCTGCTCCCGCGCCGCCTGAATGT
This sequence comes from Acidimicrobiia bacterium, assembly GCA_022865365.1. Lineage (GTDB taxonomy): Bacteria > Actinomycetota > Acidimicrobiia > IMCC26256 > PALSA-555 > JALHSW01. The sequence goes on from JALHSW010000558.1 coordinate 2,014, forward strand.
CCTCGGGTGTGAGCCGGGTGTTCGTGCGCCGGGCCCAGATCAGGTTCTCGTTCGGCAGGATTTCCTTGTTGACGATCTGCGCGGTGAGCGCGCGGATCTCGTTGATGCGGTCGGAGACCGTGGGGAT
>JALHSW010000559.1 GCA_022865365.1 Acidimicrobiia bacterium
CGACATCGACGGCAAGGAGTACACGGCGCAGGAGATCTCGGCGCGCATTCTCCAGAAGCTCAAGCGCGACGCGGAGGCCTACCTCGGCGACTCGGTCACCCAGGCGGTGGTCACCGTGCCCGCCTACTTCGACGACGCCCAGCGCCAGGCCACCAAGGAGGCCGGCGAGGTCGCCGGTCTCGAGGTTCTGCGCATCATCAACGAGCCCACCGCGGCCGCGCTCGCGTACGGCCTCGACAAGGAGGAGGAGCTCACGATCCTGGTCTTCGACCTCGGTGGGGGCACGTTCGATGTGTCCGCGCTCGAGCTCGGCGACGGGGTCTTCGAGGTCAAGTCGACCGCGGGGAACACGAACCTCGGTGGTGACGACTGGGACCAGCGCGTCATCGACTGGATGGTCTCGGAGTTCAAGAACGCGCACGGTGTGGATCTCGGCGCCGACAAGATGGCGACACAGCGGCTGAAGGAGGCCGGTGAGAAGGCGAAGATCGAGCTCTCCTCGTTGCAGGAGACCTCGATCAACCTGCCGTTCATCACCGCGACCGCGGATGGCCCGCTGCACCTCGAGCTCACGCTCTCGCGGTCGAAGTTCCACGAGCTCACGGCCGATCTGCTCGAGTCCTGCAAGGGCCCGGTCGAGCAGGCCATCAACGACGCGGGGCTCACCAAGGACAAGATCCATCGGGTGATCCTGGTCGGCGGCTCGACGCGGATGCCCGCCGTGCAGGACCTCGTGAAGGGCCTCACCGGTCAAGAGGGCGACAAGGGCGTGAACCCAGACGAGGCAGTCGCGGTGGGTGCGGCGATCCAGGCCGGCGTGCTGAAGGGCGACGTCAAGGACGTGCTGCTCCTCGACGTGACGCCGCTCTCGCTCGGCATCGAGACGAAGGGTCAGATCATGACCCGACTGATCGACCGCAACACCACCATCCCGACGAAGCGCTCTGAGGTCTTCACGACCGCCGACGACAACCAGCCCAGCGTCGAGATCAAGGTGCTCCAGGGCGAGAGCGACATGGCGTACCGCAACAACATGCTCGGCACCTTCCAGCTCGTCGGCCTGCCGCCGGCGCCGCGGGGCGTACCCCAGGTCGAGGTCACGTTCGACATCGACGCGAACGGCATCGTCCACGTGTCAGCCAAGGACCTCGGCACGGGCCAGGAGCAGAAGATGACGATCACCGGCGGCACCGCGCTCGGCAAGGACGAGATCGAGCGGATGATGAAGGAAGCGGAGGCGCACGCCGAGGAGGACAAGGAGCGACGCGATGCCGCCGAGGTGCGCAACAACGCCGACGCGCTCGTGTACCAGACGGAGAAGCTCATCAAGGACCAAGCGGAGAAGATCGCCGACGATGATCGGACCAAGATCGAGGCGGCGATCGGTGAGCTCAAGGAAGCGCTGGCGGGCGAGGACGTCGAGGCCATCAAGGCCAAGCACGACGGCCTGGTGCAGGCGAGCCAGGAGTTCGCGCAGCGGCTGTACCAGGCGGCCCAGCAGCAGCAGGGCGCCGGCGGCGCCCCGGGTGGTGCGGCTGGTGCCGAGGCTCCGTCCGACGACGACGTTGCCGACGCCGAGATCGTCGACGAAGGCGACCAGGGTGAAGAGCAGACCGCATGAGCGACGAGGTAGCGGCCGCGGTGCCAGAGTCTGAGGGCTCCGGCACCGAGGCACTCGATCTCGACGACCCGGAAGCGCAAGCCGGGGGAGAGCCCGAGGCCCGTGATCCCGAGGCCCGTGAGCCTGAAGTCCGTGACGTGGAGCGCGAGCTGCGTGAGGCGGCCCAGCGCGTGCAGGCCGACTTCGAGAACTACCGCAAGCGGGTGCGGCGGGAGCAGAACGCGATCGTCGAGCGGGCGACCGAGGGGCTCGTCGAGCAGCTCCTGCCCGTGCTCGACAGCTTCGAGCTCGCGCTCGACATGCTCGGTGACGCCGAGGAGAAGGTTCGCAAGGGCGTCGAGCTCGTGTACGCAGAGCTGCTGGGCGTGCTCGAACGGGCCGGGCTGGAGCGCATCGCGACCGACGGTTCTCCGTTCGACCCGAACGTGCACGAAGCGGTGCTGAGCGAAGAGGGCGACGGTGACCCCGTCGTCGCCGAGACCATGCGAGGCGGGTACCGGCTGAAGGGGAAGGTGCTGCGGCCGGCGATGGTGAAGGTCGCCAGGTAGCGACGATGGTGAAGGTCGCCAGGTAGCGAGCAGGCGGAACGGACGATGGCACCCCAACGAGAGTGGTTCGAGAAGGACTACTACGCCGTCCTCGGCGTGGCGTCCGACGCGAGCGACAAGGACGTCCAGCGCGCGTACCGCAAGCTCGCGAAGCAGTACCACCCCGACGCCAACGCCGGCGACACCGCGGCGGAGAATCGCTTCAAGGAGGTGTCGGCCGCGCACGAGGTGCTCGGCGACGCCGAGAAGCGCAAGGAGTACGACCACACCCGTGAGATGGTCGCCAACGGCGCCGGTCCCGGCGGGTTCGGTGGTGGCGGGTTCGAGAACGCCAACTTCGGCTTCGATGACGGCGGCGGGCTCGGTGACCTGTTCGGCAACCTGTTCGGTGGCGGCGGCGGCGGGGGTGGCGGTGGCTTCGGTCGTCGCGGCCGGGGCCGTGGCGGCACGGCCGGCCCGGTCCGGGGCCAGGACCTGGAGACCGAGCTGGCGCTCGACTTCCTCGACGCGGTCCACGGTGTGACCACCAGCGTCAACGTCACGTCGGACGCGCCGTGCTCGGTGTGTGGCGGTTCGGGCGCCGAGCCCGGAACCTTCCCCGAGCCCTGCCCCACCTGTCGAGGGACGGGCGCCGTCGCGGTGGACCAGGGTCCGTTCTCGTTCTCGCAGGTCTGTCCGACGTGCGGTGGGCGGGGACAGGTGATCCCGCACAAGTGCAAGAAGTGCCGGAGCACCGGCGTCGAACGGCGCAAGCGCGAGGTGAAGGTCCGGATCCCGGCCGGCGTCAAGGGCGGTCAGCGGATCCGGGTCAAGGGGCGTGGCGGGGCCGGTCGCAACGGCGGACCGCCGGGCGACCTCTACGTGATCGTGCACGTGCACGCCCACTCGCTGTTCGGCCGGTCGGGGAAGACGAACCTGACGGTCACGGTGCCGATCACGTTTCCCGAGGCGGCGCTCGGCACGCAGGTGACGGTGCCGACGCTCGAGGCGCCGGTCACCGTCAAGGTGCCCGCCGGGACCCAACCCGGCACAACGGTGAAGGTGCGCGGACGGGGGATCGTGCCGCCGAAGGGCGATCCGGGTGACCTGCTCGTGACCTTCGAGCTCGTCGTGCCGAAGAAGGTCGGCGATGAAGCGCGTGCTGCGATCGAAGCGCTGGCGGAGGGGCTGGCCGAGAACCCCCGCCAGCACCTCGGCGTGTAGAGGAGGTGGTGTGAACCATGTCTGATCGTGACCAGACCCGGGCCCTCTACATCATCTCGGTGGCGGCCGAGCTGGCGGGTGTTCACGCCCAGACCCTGCGCATCTACGAGCGCAAGGGCCTCATCGAGCCGCAGCGGACCCAGGGCGGGAGCCGGCGCTACTCCGAAGTCGACATCGCGCTCCTTCGCCGCATCCAGGAGCTCACCAACGAGGGCGTCAGCCTGGTCGGCGTCCGCAAGATCCTCGAGCTCGAGGACGAGCTCGTCCGCTCGACGGCGCGGATCCGCGAGCTCCAGCACAACCTCGAACAAGCGCGACGCGAGGTGGCCGATGCGGTTGAGATGACCCGGCGCCAGTACCGCCGCGACCTCGTGCCGGTGCCGCGAGGCGTGGTGCCGGACCGCCGGCGCCCCGCGGCCGGCTGATCGTCCGGCTCAGATCGCCTTGATCGAGGCGAGGAACTCGTCCAGCTCGGCCGCGTTCGGTGCGGTGCGCGGCTCGCGCACCGTGACGGTGATGGTGAGCGGGCGCCCGGCCGTTGTGCGTCCGACGTAC
>JALHSW010000059.1 GCA_022865365.1 Acidimicrobiia bacterium
CCGACTGGTTCCTGATCGTCGCCGCGGCCGGCTCGCTCTTCATGATCACCGGGAAGCGCCACGCCGAGCTGATCGAGCTCGGCGAGGGATCGGGCGCGCACCGGCGCACCCTCGACGAGTACACGACGGACTTTCTCGGTTTCGTCCGGGCGGTCGCGGCAAGTGTGATGGTGACCGCCTACGCGCTGTGGGCCTTCGAGAGCGCGTCCGCGACCGGCGACGAGACCTGGTTCCGGCTCTCGATCGTGCCGTTCGTGCTCGCCGTGCTGCGCTACGCCTTCGTCATCGATCAGGGTCGCGGCGGCGCACCCGAGGAGATCGTGCTGTCGGACCGCGTGCTGCAGATCCTGGGCCTGCTCTGGATCGCGACCTTCGCGATCGGCGTCAATGTCTGAGGACGCGACCCGGCTGCTCACGGGCTGGGGTCGCACCGCACCGACCTCGGCGCACGTCGTGGTGCCCGCCGACGCGAACGCCGTCGACGCGCTGCTCGAGCATTCGGGACGACGCGGCCTCGTCGCACGCGGCCTCGGCCGCAGCTACGGCGACGCAGCCCAGAACGCGGGCGGGACCGTGCTCGACGCGACGGCGCTCGCCGCAGTCCACGAATTCGATCTCGAGACAGGCGTCATCCGCGTCGACGGAGGCATCAGCCTCGACACGCTGATGCGCATGCTCATGCCGTTCGGGTGGTTCGTCCCCGTCACCCCGGGGACACGCTTCGTCACCGTGGGCGGCGCGATCGCGGCCGACATCCACGGCAAGAACCACCACGGTGAGGGAAGCTTCGCGAACCACGTCGAGTCGTTCGTGCTCCGGTCGCCGAAGGGCACGTTCACGGTGACGCCGGAGTCCGACCCCGAGCTCTTCTGGGGGACCGCCGGCGGGATGGGCCTGACGGGCGTCGTCACCGAGGCGACGATCCGTCTGTTGCGCGTCGAGACCTCGATGATGGCCGTCGACACCGATCGCGTCCCTCACCTCGACGACCTCATGGCGCGCATGGTCGAGGGCGACGACCGCTACCGATACTCCGTCGCCTGGGTCGACTGCCTGGCGAGCGGCGCGTCGCTCGGTCGCGCGGTGCTCACCCGGGGCGACCACGCACCGCTGTCCGCGCTCCCCGCGCGGCGACGCAACGGTCCCCTGCAATTCGCGCCGCGCGCGCTCGCCGCCGCGCCGCCGTGGTTCCCGAACGGCCTGCTGAACCGCTTCACCATCCGAGCGTTCAACGAGCTCTGGTATCGCAAGGCGCCGCTCCACCAGGTCGGTCACCTCGAGAGCATCGGCGCGTTCTTCCACCCGCTCGACGGCGTGCGCGACTGGAACCGCATCTACGGCTCCCGGGGCTTCCTCCAGTACCAGTACGTCGTCCCCGACGCCGCGACGGACACCGTGCGCACGACGTGCGAGCGGCTCGCCGAGCGCCAGTGCGCCTCGTTCCTCGCGGTCCTGAAGCGCTTCGGCCCGGGGAACCCCGGGCCGCTGTCGTTCCCGACCCCGGGGTGGACGCTCGCGCTCGACCTCCCGGCGTCGGCCCCCAGGCTCGCGGCCCTCCTCGACGAGCTCGATCGTCTCGTCGTCGAAGCCGGCGGCCGGGTCTACCTCGCCAAGGATTCGCGCCTCGCGCCCGAGATGTTCGAGCGCATGTATCCCGGCCTCGACGCGTTCCGTGAGCTGCGCGCCAGGGTCGACCCGTCCGGCGTGCTCCAGTCCGACCTCGCACGTCGTCTCGGACTCGACTGACGTGCAGGACGCGCTCGGCGGTGTGCAGTCGGTCCTCGTGCTCGGGGGCGGCTCGGAGATCGCGCTCGCGACCCTGCGCAAGCTCGTCACGAACCGTGCCCGCACCGTGGTGCTCGCGGCGCGCCGTCCGGAGTCGCTCGCGGCGACCGCCGACGAGCTCCGGGCCCTCGGGGCCACGCGGGTCGAGACCGTCGCCTTCGACGCGGCGGCCACCGGCACCCACGAAGCGCTGATCGACGGCGTCTTCGAGCAGTTCGGCGACATCGACCTCGTGCTGCTCGCCTTTGGTGTGCTCGGCGATCAGGCCGAGGCCGAGCGTGACGGAGCGGCCGCCGCCGAGATCGCCCGCGTCAACTACCTCGGGGCGGTATCGGTGACCATCCCGGTCGCGACCCGGC
>JALHSW010000560.1 GCA_022865365.1 Acidimicrobiia bacterium
GACGCCGTTGGCCCGGTTCTTCACGACGACGCGCGCGAGCTGCTCCTTGGTGATGCCCGACTCGCGCATGAGTCGCTGGGCGCGCAGGGCGAAGTACGCAGGGGTGGCGGCGAGGCCGGCCTGCTCGCGCCACGGTTCGAAGAAGGAGGACCGGATGATGCCGCGGGGCATCTTCTCGATACCGAAGACCAGCACGGTGTCGTACTGTCCGGCGCGGATCGCACTCGCGGCGAGCATGAGCGCGGCGCCGCCGCTGGCACAGCCGGCTTCGATGTCGACGATCGGGCCCCCGGTGAGCCCGAGTGCGCCGAGCACCTTGTGCCCGGCGGCGACGCCCGAGTAGACGGTCGCGCAGAATGCCGCCTGGAACGTCGGGTTGCCCGCTTCCGCGAGGGCGCCTCGCACCGCGGTCACGCCCATGTCCGTGACGGTCGTGCTGTCGAAGCGACCGAACGGGTGCAGCCCGGTGCCGGCGATGGCCACCCCGTCGCTCACGCCGCCACCACCAGCCCCTGTTTGTGCATCGACATGGCCCCTGGCACCGAATTGTGCACAAACAGGGTCATGGCGCGATCGCTGGGGTGAAGGCGTACGTGGTGACGATCTCGCCTTCGGGGTCGGGGCCGAGGGCGGTGATCACGACCTTCATGGGCATCCCGAACTCGAGGCGTGTCGGGTCGGACTCTTCGAGGCGCGTGATCACGCGCAGACCCTCTGGCAGCTCGACGACACCGAAGCCGAACGGCACGTCACCGAGGTACCCGGGCGGGGGAGCGGTGACCGCGGTCCATCCCCAGAGTGTCCCGTGGTCACCAAGACGCACCTCGGTGATCGTGTCGACTCCGCACGCCGGACACGTCGCTGCTGTCGGGAACTGCACGCGTCCGCACGTGTCGCAGCGGCCCCCGACGAGGAACGCGTTGCCGTGCTCGTCCTCGCCGAACAGGCCCTCGTGCACCGGCCGGGTGCTCACACGATCCCCTCGGCCGCGAGCTCGTCGAGCTCGGAGTCCGACAGTCCGAGCACGCCGGCCAGCACGGCACGGGTGTGCTCGCCGAGTCGTGGTGCTCCGGCCGGGGGTTCGATCGCTTCGCCGACGGTCCGCGGAAACGGTGCCTGCTGGCGCAGCGGCCCGACGACCGGGTCGTCGACGGTGACGAGGTCGCCGCGGGCCGCGATGTGGGCGTCGGCGAAGATGTCGGCTGCGCTGTAGGCGGTCGCGACGGGGACGTCGCACGCGACGCACCGTTCCTCGATCTCGGTGGCGGACAAGGGTGCAGTCCAGTCGGCGACCACCCCATTGATCTCGTCACCGTGCGCGGCTCGGTCGGCGAGCCGGGCGAACCTGTCGTCGTCGACGAGGTCGGAACGGTCCATTGCCTTGCACAGTCGCGCAAAGTTCGCGTCGGAGCCGGCGACGATGCACACGAACTTACCGTCCGCGGTCGGGTAGTTGTCGAGTGGCGCCGAGTTCGCGAGCCGGTTGCCCTCGCGGTTGCGGACGACGCCGAGCTTGTCGTACGCGGGCAGCGTCCACTCGAGGATTCGCAACACTGCGCCGTAGAGCGCGGCATCGATGACCGCACCGGTGCCGCCGCGTGCGTCGCGCGCGTAGAGCGCGGCAGTTGCCGCCTGGGCTGCGAAGACCCCCGTGAGATAGTCCGAGATCGTGACGCCGACGCGCACCGGCGGGCGGTCGGGGTAGCCGGTGAGGTGCAGCAGCCCGCCGTACCCGATCCCGACCCGGTCGAGACCGGGGCGAGGGGAGTTGGGACCGCCCTGGCCGAAGCTGCTGATGCGCACGGTCACGAGGCGGTCTGGGAGGTCACCCGGTGCGACGTGCCATCGTTCGAGCGTTCCCGGGCGGAAGTTCTCGACGACGACGTCGGCGGTCGCGGCCAGCCGGCGGAACAGGACCTGGCCCTCGGAGCGGCGCAGGTCCAGCGTGACGCTCTGGCGGCCGCGACCCTCGACGGCCCAGAACAGGGAGTAGTCGCTGCCGTCGGGTGCCGGCGCGAAGGGGCCGATCTCACGCATGAAGTCGCCGGTGCCGGGCTGCTCGATCTTGATGACCTCCGCACCCTGCTCGCCGAGGAGGCCTGCGCAGAACGGCGCCGCGATCCGCGTGCCCAGATCGAGCACGCGGAGTCCGTCGAGGGGTCGGCTCACTCGCCTGCCTGTTCGCGCTTCACCGCGTCCATCACAGATCTTCCAGGGCCGCCCTCCTTGCGGGCGTCGGTGGCTGCGAGCGCGGTGGCGCTGTTGCTCACGAACTGGTGCACCATGAAGTGGTAGCGCCACGACTCGCGCTGTCCCTGACCGTCGATCATGTGGTTGATCGTGTCCTTGATGGCCTGCGCGGTGACCGGCGGCACCAGCGCGACCTGCTCGGCCATGTCCCGTGCGGCCTTGGCGAGGTCAGCGCGCGACACGACACGGTTGACCAGGCCGAGGCGCTCGGCTTCGGCGGCCTCGATCGTCGACGCGCAGAGGAGGAACTCCTTCGCCTTGCGCGGTCCGAGCTCCCACGGCTCGACGAGGAGCTCGACGCCGACGCCGGTCATGCGCGCGACGGGGTTCGAGAAGCGCGCATCGTCGGCGGCGACGATGAGATCGCACATCGACGCGAGCATCAGTCCCGCGGCGGCGCATACGCCCTGCACGGCTGCGATGGTGGGCTTGCGGAAGTCGCGCAATCGGATGCACTTGTCCCAGTACATGACCTGCTCGTGGCGGAGCTTGCCCTCGGCCGTCTCGCGCATCCGGGCCCACTCGGTGGTGCCCTCGAGGATCTCCTTGAGGTCGTGGCCGGCGGAGAAGTGCTTGCCTTCCCCGGCGATGACCACCACCCGGATGGCGTCGTCGGCATCGGCCAGGTCGAGCGCCGCATCGAGCTCCTCGAGCATCTGCGTGCTCTGCGCGTTGGCCGCGTCGGGTCGGTTCAGCGTGAGGGTCGCGACCGGTCCGTCGACCTCGTAGCGGATCGCCTCGAACTTGGGAACTGACATCCATGTCAGCGTACGCGTTGCGGTGGTGGGGGCGCGGCTCCCCGTCGAGGAGCATCTCCCAGAAGAACCTCGAAGAAACCCTTGGCGAAGGGGTCCGGAACCGACGTAAGCGTCACACCCCCCTGTCATGGTGGGGGCATGTTCGACATCGAACGCGTCGTCAACGAGCTCGGCGATCTCTCTCGCCGGTTGGAGCCCGAGTGCTGCTCGGGTGCTGACGCGGCGCGCCTCACCGAGATCGCGGCGCTCGGGGAACGCTTCATCGTGCACATCAAGGCGATGTACGCGCAACGCGCCGCGGAGACGAACGCGTGGAGACGCCGGTCGCACGCAGCCACGGCAGATCAGTGGCTGGCCGAGACGTCGGGATGTTCGGAGGGTGCGGCGCGTGAGGTGTTCGCGACCGCGACGCGGCTCGAGGTGCTTCCCGACACCGCGGAGGAGGTCCGTGCCGGAGAGCTCTCGCTCGCCCAGGCCGCGCAGGTCTCGGCCGGTGCGATGGCCGATCCGGGTGCCGAGCAGCGTCTGTTGCGCACCGCGAAGCGCTCCGGGATGCGGGAGCTGCGCGCCGAGAAGGAGCGCGTCGTCGCCGCCGCGACCGACGAGATCGAAGCGCGACGTCGCGCCAAGGCGGAACGACACCTCCGGACCTGGACGCAAGGCCTCGCCACCCACGGCGTGTTCTCCGGTCCGACCGAAGATGTTGCCAAGATCCTCACTGCACTCGAGCCACTCACCAAGGCCCGCTTCGAACAGGCGCGTGTCGCCGGCGAACGCGAGGCCCACGATGCCTACCGCTTCGACGCGATGGTCACTCTCGCCGAGACCGGCGGTGTGTCTGGCGTCAGGCCAGCACCGCATGCGGTCCGGGTCCGCGTCGATCTCCCGGCGCTGGTGCGGGGCCGCACCGAGCCCGGTGAGGTGTGTGAGATCCCAGGTGTCGGGCCCGTCCCCGTCGCTCACGCAGAAGAGATCCTCAGCCACGGACTCCTCCAGCTCGTGATCACCGACGGCGTGGATGTTCAAACCGTGGTGAGCAACACCCGCCACGTCCCGAGCGCCTTGAAGATCGCGATCGCAGAACGCGACCGCACCTGCAAGATCCGCGGGTGTGACTGCGACCGCATGCTCGAACGCCACCACACGCACGACTACGCCGACTCGCACCGCACCACCTACACCGAGCTCGGCAACCTCTGCCCCAAGCACCACGACCTCGTGACCCACAAGAAGTACGAGACGATCGACAACGGCGACGGCACCTGGGACCTCCGACCCCCGGCCCACGCACCACCCGGTGAGGCGGCGGCCTGACGCCTCAGGGTTGACGACGCGGTTGCTAGGACGCGCGCTTGGGCTCGCGCGGCATGCCGAGCACGCGCTCGCTCAGGATGTTGCGTTGGATCTCGTTGGTGCCGGCCCAGATCGACGACGCCTGGTAGTAGAGCCACGATCGCTGCCAGGTGCCGTCGCCCGGGTTCTCGCTCGCTCCGTGCCAGAGCGGCGCGGCTGGACCGAGCACCGCCATGACCGTGTCGTGCAGGCGCTTGCTCATCTCGCTCCAGTAGAGCTTGAGCGCGCTGCCTTCGGGGCCGGGTGCCTGGCCCTTCGCCAGGCGTGAGAGCGTGCGCCAGTTGTGGAGCTGGAAGAGCCGCACCTCCACGGCGGCCTGGGCGAGGCGGGGCCGGAGCCGGTCGTCGTCGAACGCGCCCGAGGCGAGCGCGAGGCGGAGCAGCTCCTCCACGAGCTGCACGTGGATCACGAGCTGGCGGGGGTTGATGCCGCGCTCGTGGGTCAGGGTGGAGTTCGCGACCTGCCAGCCCTCGTCGACGGGTCCGATGCGATGGGTGTCGGGGACGACCACGGCGTCGAAGAAGACCTCGTTGAACTCGGTCTCGTCGGTGATCTGGCGCAGTGGACGAACCTCGACGCCGGGGGCGCGCATGTCGACGGCAAGGGTCGTGATGCCGTGCTGCTTCGCGACGTCGGGGTTCGTGCGCGCGAGGCACAGACCCCAGTCGGCGAACTGCGCGTAGCTGGTCCAGACCTTCTGGCCGTCGAGCACCCACGCTTCGGCGCCTTCGGCGGTCGTGGTTCGCACCGCGCGCGTGGCGACTGCCGCGAGGTCGCTCCCGGCGCCCGGTTCGCTGAAGAGCTGGCACCAGAGGTGCTCGGCCGGGAGGATCCGGGGCAGCCACTGCTCCTTCTGCTCCGGCGTTCCGTGCGCGAGCAGCGTGGGGCCGACGAGGTTGATCCCGATGCGGCCGACCAGCTCCGGCGCGCGTGCGCGTGCCAGCTCCTCGGTGACGATGAAGTGCTCGACCGGTCCCGCACCGCGCCCGCCGTACTCCTCCGGCCAGGGGACGCCGACCCAGCGACCGCTTGCGAGCTTCGACTGCCATTCCCGCCCGAACGCGACCTCGTCGGCGAGATCCTCGAACCGAGGGGGTAGACCTTGCCCGTACTCCCCGGGCAGGTGCTCGTGCAGCCAGCCGCGCACATCGGCGCGCAGTGCGGCTTCGGCCGCGCTCGGTGAGAGGTCCACGGCAGCGGAGCGTAGTCAGGCGCTCCGGCTGTCAGCTCGTTGCGGGCTGCTCCACCGGTGGTGCGTTGCCGACGTCCGCGTAGCTGATCCGGAAGTCGAGGGGCTTGCCGCCGACCGTGGCACGGTACGAGAGCAAGACCACGCCGTGGTTGTCGAGCTGCGCGGTCCCCGAGACCGTCCCCGTCGCGCTCGGACCGACGAGCTCGCTGGCGGCTGCTGCCGGGACGGTGAAGTGGTAGGTGCCGTCGGAGCGTCGCGA
>JALHSW010000561.1 GCA_022865365.1 Acidimicrobiia bacterium
ACACGTGATCCTCGATCATCGCGTCGAGCACACGGCCGGGGTTCCACTGGTCGATCAGGTGCACGGCGTCGCGCTTGCGCACGGGGATGAGCAGCGCGGCGAGCATCCCGATGCCGTGCCCGACGGGCGCGCCGACGAGCATCGGAAGCCCGGCGTTCGCGCCGAGGTCGGTCAGCTGCTTGATCTCGAACCCGATGGTGCGGTGCGAGTGCACCACACCCTTCGGATCCGCGGTGGTACCCGACGTGTACGCGATGAGCGCTGGGGCCATCGGGTCGGTCGGGACCGGTCCGTCGATCGCCTCCGCGTCGAGCAGCGTCGCGAACGGCGTCGCGTACTCGGGGACGTCGTCGCCGATCACGAAGATCTGCTCGAGCCTCGGCACGGTCGGGCGCACCTCGTCGAGGTTGGCGAGGAAGTCGATGTGACCGAAGCTGTCGGCAGTGACGAGTATGCGCGCGCCCGACTGGCGCAGGATGAACCCGACCTCCTTCGGGCCGTAGAAGTGCACGATCGGCACCGGCACGGCGCCGAGGAACGCGAGCGCCCAGAACGTCGCCGCGGCTTCGAGCCAGTTCGGCGCCTGGAACGCGACCGGCTCGCCGGCCTCCACCCCGGCGGCCCGCAGGCCACCGGCCACGCGCCGGGCGATCTCGGACACATCGGCATACGTTCCCCGCCAGGGGCGAACGTCGGACCGAAACGACACGACTTGCTTCGGCGCCTCGACGAATCCGTCGCCGAGGATCGACCCGAGCGTCTCGTCGGTCCAGCTGCCGTCGGCCGTGTAGCGCGTCGCCCGGGCTCCGTCGTCGGCCCGCGGCGTGAAGTCGAGCGGCATCCGTCCCCCTGCGTGCGCTGGCGAGCCCGGTGTGGCTGCACTGCCGGCACCTGACGCTATCCCTTGTGGCACAAGGGTGTGCTTGCCCTCCCGGGCTCTTGGGAATATCGTTCCGGAAGTGCAGAACACTATTCCCGGCACCCCCGGGGTTCCCAGCGTCGCGAGCGAGATGGCCGAGCGGACCATGCGCGATCGCACGGCTGCCTCTGCCGAAGAGGTCCGCCGCCTGTTCGACTCGGCCTACGCGGTCCTGCGCCGCACCGGCGAGCTCGAACCCAGGGTCAGCGACGTCGTCCGCGAGGCCGGGCTCTCGAACCAGGCGTTCTACCGACACTTCCGCAGCAAGGACGAGCTGCTCCTCGCGCTCCTCGACGACGGCCAGCGTCGGCTGCTCACCACCCTCGACGCCCGCATGCTCCGGGTCGAGCCCGGCGCAGCCCGCGTGCGCGCCTGGGTCGAGGGTGTGCTCGAGCAGGCCCGCCGGCCCAAAGCCGCCGACAATACGCGACCGTTCGCGATCAACGGCTTGCGTCTGGCCGATCGCTTCCCCGTCGAGTGGTCGCGCTCACGTGACGTGCTGCTCGCGCCGCTCCGCGCCGCGATCGGCGACCTCGGCGGCGATCCCGAGCGCGACGCGCCGGCCGTCTACCACCTCGCCTTCGGTGCGATGCAGGACGCGCTCGTCCGTCGCGCACGCCCCACCGACGCCGACGTGGAGCACGTCGTGCAGTGTGCGCTTGCCGTAGTGCTGAAGACAGCCGAAGCGGAGCCAGAAGGATGACGGAGCGAGAGCTCCTCGTCACCGGGATCGGCGGGCAAGGCGTGCAGCTCGCGGCGCAGGTGATCGCCAAGGCCGCGACACTCGAGGGCCGCGAAGTGATGTTCTTCGGGATCTACGGCGGCATGATGCGCGGCGGCAACACCGACAGCACCGTCGTCGTCGCCGACGAACCGATCACCGCTCCCCCGGTCGTCGCACACGCCTGGTCGGCGATCGCTCTGCACGACGAGTTCTGGGCAACGCTCGGACCGCGACTGCGACCCGGAGGCCTCGTGCTCGTCAACGACTCGACGTTCGCCCACGAGATCACGGCTCCCGTCACGGTGCACCGCATCCGTGCCACCGAGCTCGCCGCGGAGCTCGACAACCCGCTCGGCGGCGCGATGGTGATGGTGGGTGCCTACGGCGGACTCACCGGTCTCGTGGGCCTCGACGCGCTCGTCGAGGCGATGCGGGAGTCCGTTCCCTCATACCGTCAACAGCACGTCGACGCGAACGAGCGCACGATCCGCGCCGGCTGGGACGCGGTTCCGGCCGGCGCCCACCCGGCCTGGGAACCCGTCGCCGCGGGATCGTCCGGAGGCACACGATGAGCGAGACGCGAACGGTACGCAGCCGTGGCACCGTCACCATCGAGGCCGAGCGGTGCAAGGGCTGCGAGCTGTGCATCCCTGCATGCCCGCCGGCGGTGCTCACGATGTCGACCCCGGTCAACCGCAGGGGGTACCGCTACCCCGAGCTGCACGCCGGCTGCACCGGCTGCGCCGCCTGTCTGCTCGTCT
>JALHSW010000562.1 GCA_022865365.1 Acidimicrobiia bacterium
CCTCGCCGGTTCGGTCCCGGTGGTGGACCGCGATCATCGTCGCGAACGCCCCGACCAGTGCGGCGACCTCGTCGGTGAGTGCGATCGGAGGCAGGAGCGGCGGGCCGTCGGGCTCACCGTTGATCGCGGCGAATCCGCCCATGGCCTCGGCCATCGTGGCGAACCCGGGACGCGAGGCATAGGGGCCGGTCTGTCCGAAGCCCGTCACCCGCAGGACCACCAGCCCCGGGTTGCGCGCGAGCAGGTCTTCCGGCCCGAGTCCGAGGCGCTCGAGCGTCCCGGGCCGCAGGTTCTCGATCAGCACGTCGGCGGTGTCGACGAGCCGACGCATCGCGGCCAGGCCGCTGTCGGTCTTGAGGTCGAGCACCACGGCCCGCTTCCCGCGCCCGAGCACCTTCCAGGCGTATGTGAGCCCGTCGTGCGGATCGCGCCACCCCATGTCGCGGGTGCCGTCGCCGCCCGGTGGCTCGACCTTCACCACGTCGGCGCCGAAGTCGGCCAGGTACTTCGCCGCGCCCGGCCCCGCGAAGACCGTGGCCATGTCGACCACGCGGAGTCCCTCGAGCGCCTGCATCCAGGCCGAGGCTACGCGGGTCAGGTCGTGGCGTCGGTCGCCCTCAGGTTGGTGGTGAGGATCGCGGCGACGACCAGGACGCCTCCCACGACGACGGTGAAGACCATCCAGTAGCTCAACACCGACCACGCGACCGCGCCGACGACCACCAGGACGAGCCCGAGCACCGGGCGCCGGGTGCGGAGCCAGCCGCCCGTAAGGAGCATCAGGCCCGTCACGACGAGCATCGCGCCCCAGGCGACCCAGCCGCCGCTGTCGGTTCCCTCGAACGCCGCGGCAACCAGCGACACCAGCCCGAACAGAAGGGCGAGCCCACCGAGGACGAGCGTCAGGACATCGGCGAGGACCGAGAGCCAGGTGGGGCCTCGCTTGGCGGTGATGGCAGTCACGTGGGTTCCTCTCGCTGGGTTCGACGCGGCGCTTCGCCGCCAGGACAAGTCGGCGGGAACGCCGGTGCGATCCCGGGGCTCGGACGCCACTCGGTGAGTGTGGCAGCCCGGAAGGCGGCAGCGGCCTGCATGCGACCGAGCGCATTGTAGAGCGTGCCGTGCGCGGTCAACGCCCGGGCTCCGTCGCGGTCGCGCAGCTCCTTGGCGACAGGCACGAGAACCCCCTTCATTGCACCGTGAGTTGCGCTCAGCGAAAGCCACGGTGCAATGAAGACGCCGAACGTGCGGCGAACAGCCGCGAGCGAGCAATCCGGGTTCGGTGCCGTGATCAGAAGAGCTGGGTGAAGCAACGGTGCTCGAGGCCGCCGAGCACGAGGGAGCCGTACGCGCCGCCGATCATGTGGCGCGTCTTCTCGGCCCAGTCGAACGCGTCGGGTGCGGTGACCCGGTGCATGACCTGTGTGTAGCCATCCTCGTACACGCGGTACTCGGCCCACGCGCCGGGGTAGTCCTTCGTGCAGCCGACCTCGGCGAACGGGCGTGAACCGGTCGCGGCGAATCGGCGTACCCGGTTGGTGTGGGTGTGGCCGGCGAAGTAGCCGACCAGGTTGTCGTGGCGCGCGAAGGTCGTGACCAGCGCCTCGCTGTCGCCGGGTTGGATCCCGAAGTACGGGCGATCGCGCTGGGCGTGCGCGGCGTCGGAGTCCACGTTCCAGCAGTGGTGGTGACCGAACACGAGCACCGGGCCGGTGGCGGCGGCCCCGAGGTCGTCGAGCCAGCGCACCTGTTCGGTGCTGAGCTGCCCGGAATCGGTGCCGGGGATCACCGTGTCGAGCACTACGAGCGTCACCCCGTCGAGCTCGATGGCGTACGGAGCGTCCTCGATCGCCATGGTCGGGCTCAACATCGCGTCGTGGTTGCCGCGCACGTGGAAGAGGTCGTCGCCAAAGACCCCATAGGCGGCGAGGAACGCGGCGTACTGCTCCTCGGTCCCCGTGTCGGTGAGATCGCCCTTCACCACCACGGCGTCCGGCGCGAGCGCGCGCATCTCGGCGATCGCCGAGCGGCTCATCACCTCCGGGTACGGGTCGTCGCCGGGCTCGGCCGTGAAGATCGGCCCGGCCTCGTCGATCTCCGGGAAGCCCGTGATGCCACAGCGCACCTCGCCGAAGTGCACGTCGTTGGCGGTGGCCACCGTTGCCACGAGACGCCCCGACGGCCGTTCGAGGGTGCG
>JALHSW010000563.1 GCA_022865365.1 Acidimicrobiia bacterium
ACGCGTTCTGGGCCCGCTCGCCTGCGCCCTCGAGCAGCATCACCAGGGGCACGCGCTCCTGGCGCGCGAGCTCGGCGAGCCGCTGGCGCTTCGCGGTGGTGCCCAGCCCGATCGAGCCGCCCATGACGGTGAAGTCCTCGGCGCCGACAAGCGTGCTTCGTCCGTCGATGCGACCGTGACCCGCAACGAACGCGTCGGCCGGCGCCGCGGGCGAGGCACCACGCTGCACCGAACCGGTTAGCGTCCCGAGCTCCACGAACGACCCTTCGTCGAGGAGGGCGGCGACCCGTGCCCTGGCGTCGAGACGACCGCCTTCGCGCTGACGTTCGAGCCGTTCGGCGCCGCCCATGGCCCGGGCCGCCTCGCGGCGTGTCGCGAGGTCGTCGAGGAGCGGCTGCCAACTGTCGCGAGTCATGCGCTGATTGGGGTGAGGGTGGCGGCGAGAGCGTCGGCATGCGCGTTCGGCGTGCCGAAGACGGTGTTCAGCACCCACGCCCGCTTCAGATAGAGGTGCACGTCGACCTCCCAGGTGAACCCCATCCCGCCATGCACCTGCATCGAGGCCTTCGCGTTCTTGAGCGCAGCCTCGGATGCGAGCAGCCGTGCCCCCGACACCACGCGCGCGACGTCACCGATCTCGGGGTCGTCGAGGGTGACGGCCGCCGCATCAGCGGCGGCGCGTGCAACCTCGGCGCGCACGGCCATGTCGGCGAGGATGTGCTTCACCGCCTGGAACGAACCGATCGGGCGGTCGAACTGGCGACGCTCGAGCGAGTACTCAGTCGCCGCCGCGACGCACGCTTCGGCCATGCCGACCTGGTACGCGGCGGTGAGGACCGCACCGCCGGTCGTCCACTGCTCGGCAATCGCTGCGTCGCCAATCGGCTCGGCCTCCGGCAGCGCCTCGACGCGATGCACCGGGGTGAGCGGGTCGAGCGGCCAGCCGAGCTCATCGGGTCGGTCGAATGCGGTGCGAGAGATCGTGTTGACGCCACCCGCGTCGATGACCACGACGGTGTCGGCCGCCGCGAGATGCTCGATCATCGCCGGCCTTCCGTCGGCCGGGCGCTCGACGCCGGTGACGATGCCCTCCACCGTGCCGTGGGCCAGGTGTGACCAGACCAACGGGCCCGGTACGAGGGCGCGTCCGAGCTCCTGGAACGCGATCGACGCATCGGACCACGTGAAGCCGTCGGACCGAAGGGAGAACACCCCGGTCTCGGCGAGCTCGGCGAACATCGAGCGATCGAAGCCGGCGCGCACCCGCTCCATCCCGAATCGCCCGACACAGAGCGCGCGGATCCCGTCGCGCAGCGCCCTCTGGTCCTCGGTCAGGTCGAAGTTCACGCCCAGCGCTGCTCCTTCGGGAGTCCGAGAAGGCGCTCGCCGATGATGTTGCGCTGGATCTGAGAGGTCCCCGCGGCGATGGGCAGCGACAACGTGCGGAGCCGTTCCTCGACGATCTCGTCGTGCACGTCGAGGATCCCGCGCTCCAGGACGCGCATGCTCAGCTCCCCGAGCCGGTCGCGTGCCTCCGAGTAGCCGAGCTTGAGCATCATCGCCCCCGGCCCGGGGACGCCCGTCCGCCCGGCCTGCGAGACGTTGCGCTTGGTCAACGACCACAGGGCATCGAGCTCCGCAATCACGTGCGCCAGCTCACGACGCTCGGCGACGTCGTGCACCGAGGGCGCGAGCTCCTCGGCCAAGCGGAGCGCGTCGACCATCTCGCTCACGAACGCGGTGCCGCGCTCGAACGACAGGGTGACGTTCGTGACCCGCCAGCCGTCGTTCTCGTCGCCGATCCGGTTGGCCACCGGCACCCGGACCTCGTCGAGGAAGACCTCGCAGAACTCTGACGACCCGAGCAGCGTCTCGATCGGGCGCACCTCGATGCCGGGCAGACCCATCGGGAGGATCAACCAGGTGATACCGCGGTGCTTCGGAACATCGGGGTCGGTGCGCACGAGCAGCTCGCCGAACTCCCCGACGTGGCCGAACGAGCACCAGGTCTTTCGCCCGGTGACCACGTAGTCGTCGCCGTCGCGGACCGCGCGGGTCGTGAGCCCGGCGAGATCGGAGCCCGCGTCGGGCTCGGAGAAGCACTGGCACCACACCTCGTCGCCCCGGAGGATTTTCGGGAGATGCGCCGACTTCTGCGCCTCGGAGCCCTCGGCAACCAGCGTCGGACCCGCGTGCAGGGTGCCGACGAAGTTGACCCCGACGTAGGGGGCCTTGGCGCGCGTCGTCTCCTCGTGGAACACGAGTTGCTCGCTCGGGGATGCGTCGCGACCGCCGTAGGCCTTGGGCCAGTTGATCCCCGCGTAGCCGGCGTCGAAGAGTCGACGCTGCCAGTCGGTGTCGTAGCGCACGCGCGCCGGCCAGTCGTCGCGCCCCGGCGGCGACGGGAGCTCCGCGAGCGAGCGGGCAAGCCACGAGCGCAGCTCGGCGCGAAATGCCTCGTCGGCGTCGGAGTAGCGAAGGTCCATCCGGGCGGCGAGCCTACCTGTCGCTTCTGACCAGCCGTCAGGTCACCGGTACCTTCAGCAGCGCTTCCCGCTCTTCGGCACGGCGTCGTCCACCAGGTAGTGGACCACGACGTCGTCGACGCACTGGTTCCCCGAAGCGAACGCGGTGTGGCGCGCACCACCAACGGTGACGAGCACCGCCGACTCCAGCTCTTCGGTGAGTCCCTTCGCCCATCGCAGCGGCGTGGCCGGGTCATCGCGGGTCCCGAGCACGAGCAAGGGTGGCGACGTCGGCGCGTGCAGGGCTGCGGGCGGCTGGGCCTCCACCGGCCAGAACGCACAGGCGAGTGAGTTGTTCACGACCGAGCGTCCGAGCCGCGGCGCGACCCGAGCGGCGGCTTCCTCGATCGCACGGAGCCCGCCGACGCCCCCGACCGCCGGTCCGTCCACACATCCAACCGCGAAGAACGCCTCTTGCAGGTTGTCGTAGGTCCCGTCACGGGAGCGTCCGGTGTAGACATCGGCCTCCGTCACGAGGTCGCTGCCGTCACCATTTTCGGCTGCGACCAGCAGGTCGGCGAGGATCGACCAGGTCTCCTCGCCGCTGTAGAGCAGCTCGGTGACCCCGATGTCGAACAGCGTCGTGTTCAGGGTTCGACCGCGTCCAGCATGGGACGCCGGGATCGGTGCTGCGTCGATGCGGGCGCGCAGCGCGTCGTACGCGCGGGCAGAATCGCCTCCGTGGTGGAACGCGCAGCCGGGCTTGCGAGCGCAGTCACGGAGAAAGAGGTTCAGCGACCGTTCGAACGCCACGGCTTGCTGCACCTGCACCGCCGTGGCATCGAGTGCTGGGTCGACCGGACCGTCGAGCACCAGCGCGCGCACGCGGTCGGGGAACTGCGCCGCGTACTGCGCGCCGAGATACGTGCCGTACGAGTACCCGAGGTACGTGAGCTTGTCGTCACCGAGCGCGGCCCGGATCAGGTCCATGTCGCGCGCCGCGCGATCGGTGCCGAGGAAAGGCAGGATGTCGCCGTCGGATTGCACGCAGGCGTCGACGATCTTGCGAACGCCCACCTCCAGCGCAGTGCGACCGGCCTCGGTGTCTGGCGTCCAGTCCAGCGCATAGAAGGGGTCGAGATCGTCGGTGCAGTCGACGCCCTCGCTCGCGCCAACGCCGCGTGGGTCGAAGCCGACGAGGTCGAAGCGGTCTTGGATCTCGGAGGGCAGGCTCGACGCGAAGTCAACCGTGAAGTCCGTTGCGGGCGCGCCCGGACCGCCCGGGTTGATCAGGAGCGACCCGATCCGTCGATCGGGGTCGCGGGCCGGGATCCGGACCAGCGCCAGGTCGAGGGTGGGGCTGTCGAGCACCGTGTCGTCGAGCGGGACGGCGATCTTCGTGCACTGGGCGACTCCCCCGCGGCATCGCTTCCACGAGAGCTGCGACGCGGCGCCCTGGGACCCACCTTCGCCACCATCCCCAACCCCACCCGGCGTCGGAACGTTGAGCGACCGCTGCGGTGGCTGAGCGTTCCAACCCACCGCAACCGCAGAGGCGGGTGCGGCGTTGATCACCGCGATCAGACCGGCGACCAGGAGCGCGAGCGCGACGAACGACAGGATTCGTCGGGAATGCATGGTGGCGAGCGTAGGCGTCGAGGGATGCCGTATGGCTTCAGGCGGGGGACTCGCTCGAGAAGTACACGTTCTTCACCTCGGTGTAGTGGTCCATCGCGTTCATGCCCAGCTCGCGGCCGAGACCCGAGCGCTTGTAGCCGCCGAACGGGGTCTCGGTCCGTACACTCGAGTGCGAGTTGACCGCGAGCACGCCCGTCCGGATCCCCTTCGCGACCCGGATGGCCCGGCCGACGTCGCCGGTCCAGACCGATCCCGAGAGCCCGTAGTCGTTGTCGTTGGCGATCTGGATCGCCTCGGCTTCGTCGTCGAAGGGGATCACGCACGCCACCGGACCGAAGATCTCCTCGCGGGCCACTCGCATCGAGTTGTCGACGTCGGCGAGCACCGCAGGACTCAGGTACCAGCCCGCACCGGTCCCGGGCTCACCGCCGCCAACTTCACCGCCGGTGGTCCGGCGGGCACCTTCGCCCGCTCCGACCTCGAGGTAGTCGAGGGACGTCTGACGCTGGGCCTCCGAGATCATCGGCCCCATCTCCGTCGTCTCGAGGAGCGGATCGCCGATCTGCACTGCTTCGGTCGCCCGTGTGAACGCGTCGACGTAGTCCGCGTACACGGACCGCTCGACGAGGATGCGGCTCCGTGCGCAGCAATCCTGGCCCGCGTTCGCGAACACGGCCATCGGCGTCTCGGCAACGCAGCGCTCGAGGTCGGCATCGGCGAAGACGATGCTCGCCGACTTCCCGCCGAGCTCCAGCGAGCAGCGGGTGATGTTGTCGGCCGACGCCTTCAGGATCGAGGCCCCGGTGGCGGTCTCACCGGTGAACCCGATCTTGGAGACCCGCGGGTCGGCGACGAGCTCGTTGCCGAGGACTCGTCCCGGGCCGACGAGCACCGAGACCGCGCCCTTGGGGACGCCCGCCTCGACCAGCACCTCCCCGAGCATCAGCGCGGTGAGTGGCGTGAGCGACGCGGGCTTGAGCACGATCGGGTTGCCGCACGCGAGCGCGGGCGCGACCTTCCACGTGGCGATCAGCAACGGGAAGTTCCACGGGACGATGAGCGCGCACACGCCGATCGGCTCCCGGAGCACCACGTCGAGCCCGGGCTGTTGCACCGGCACCACGTCACCGAGATGCTTGTTCGCGGCCCCGGCGTAGTACTCGAAGACGTCGGCTGCGGTGTTCGCCTACCATCGGGCGTCCCCGATCGGGTGGCCGGCACCCCGGGCCTCGGCGACGGCGAAGTCCTCGGCTCGGTGCCGCAGCAGGGCGGCGACCCGGAGCAGCACCCGGCCCCGGGCGGTCGCGCTCGTCCGGGGCCATTCGCCCGTCTCGAACTCGGCGAGCGCGGCACTGAGTGCGTCGTCCAGGTCCTCGGCATTGGCCTGGGGCACCTCGGCGAGCCGCTCCCCGGTCGCCGGTTCGCCGATCACCATCGTGCCGCCCCGTCCCTCGCGCGCCTCGCCCCCGACGAGAAGGTGCCACTCCCGGTCCATCCGCGGCAGCATAGGAGGATGACTCGACTCGCAGGCAAGGTCGCACTCATCACCGGGGCCGGGAACGGCATGGGCCGGGCCGCATCGCTCCTCTTCGCGAGCGAAGGTGCCCGCGTCGTCGTCGCCGACGCGGTGGAGGAAGGCGGGAACGCCACGGTCGGTGCCGTGCGCGCCGCGGGAGGGGACGCGGCGTTCGTGAAGGTCG
This sequence comes from Acidimicrobiia bacterium, assembly GCA_022865365.1. GTDB lineage: Bacteria > Actinomycetota > Acidimicrobiia > IMCC26256 > PALSA-555 > JALHSW01. The sequence goes on from JALHSW010000563.1 coordinate 5,804, forward strand.
ACGTGTCCGACGAGGCGCAGGTGCAGGCGATGGTCGCCTGCGCGACGGACACCTACGGCGCCCTGCACGTCCTCTACAACAACGCCGGCATCTTCCCCGCCGACGACGGCGGCACGACCGAGACGCCGGTCCCCACGTGGGACCGGGTCATGGACGTGAACCTGAAGGGCGTGTGGCTGGGCTGCAAGCACGCGATCCCCGCGATGCTCGATTCCGGTGGTGGTTCGATCGTGAACGTCGCGTCGTTCGTCGCGCTGATGGGCGC
>JALHSW010000564.1 GCA_022865365.1 Acidimicrobiia bacterium
GCCGTGACCGCTGTGGTGGACAGAGCGAATGATCCAGCGCTCGTCCTCGCTGACGTACTCGTACGGCGAGTGCTTCGAGCGCTCGGTCTCCTTGCCGACGAGCTTCTCGAAGCCGGGCGTTGTCGCGGCGCGCCGCTTGAACTTGATGGGCAAGTCGCGGAGGGCCGGCATGCCGTTTGGGCGCGTCGTCACGAGCATGACCTCCGACCATTGCGCGCGGCGTGCCCGGATCCTGTACCGGTAAGCTCGCGTCGACACAGCCTGGGTGACGACATACCCGGCGCGCCTCGGGTACGGTGGCGTGACGCTCGAGAGACGGGTGTCGGGATACCCGGGATCACCGGATCGGCTCCAGGACCAGGCCGCGGGCCCACTTGTAGAGCCCGTGGGGGAAGCGGCGAGGGTTGTCGCGAACCGTGCGCAGATCTCCGCGCGGCGCGACGTTCCCGTGCTCGTCGATCAGGCCCTCCTTGGCGAGCTTGCCGTGTTGCGTGCAGAAGTGAAGGTTGTCGAGCTTGCACGTTGCTGCGCGAGCGCATCGGCGCATCTGCGGCGTGACGATCAGGCGAGAGAGATTGTTGGTTGTGCCGTTCGCATAGTCCTCGATGATCGCTACGCAGTGATCTCCGTGCGGCTCTGCGCGGTCGAAGTCTCTCATCGTCGTACCGCGAGCACGAGCTCGTGGCGATTCTGGTGCTTGGCGTGGTTCACGGAGTCACACCGTCCTGGTTCGTCGCCCACGCGAGAGCGCGCTCGGCTTCCTTACGGCGTCGATCGAGTGACTCGATCTCGAGGCGTCGCTCGGTCAGGAAAAACTGGATCGCCTGGAGCGGCGTCTCGAAGAAACTGCGGCCGAGAGCGTCTGGCTTGAACACCGTGCCTCCGTGTCCGGGCAATGGTGTCTTGAGCTTGATTTGTCGATCGCTCGCCTTCTCCACGATGACTGCGGCGGCCTTCCAGGTGTGCTTCTCGTGCACATCGGGCGGTGGATCGACCTCGGCGACGCGGTAGACAACGCTTCCTGTTTTGAGCGGCATGGTCATGGCTTCCGATCGCTGTAGACGACTAGGGCGTTGTCCTGATCGTTGCGGACGACGTAGATGTACCCGCCGCCCTCGATCCTGCGCGTCAGCGGCGCGCGGCAGTTGCCACAGTGCGCGGAGCTGGCGCCCGTCTCGTGGCTGCCGACGATCACGACGTGCTTGTGTCGACAGCTCACGTCGACTCCGCCGTCGTGATGCCGTCGGGATGCGTACCATCGACGACGTGCTCGATGTCGAGCGCCGGAACGTAGACGCGGACGTCGACGTAGTGCTCGCCGTCATCCCAGCCTGCATCCTTGATTTTGATACGCTCGGGGCTGCCCCCGGTTGGATCTTCGTGAAAGCCGGCCTTGGCGAGCCAGGCACGCGCGATCGCGGTAGCGGCATCAGCGGCGGTTGTTTCCGTCATCCAGTCCTTGTCGAGACGCGCGGCGGCGTTCGTCTTCTTCGCCACACGTGTCTTTGGCGCCTTGCTCTTCGCCTTCCTCGTCATAGCAGCACGACCTCTCCGGTATCGGCGCTCTCCCCCGAGAGCACGACCGTGACGCAGCGGGACGCGTGAACTCCGCGCGCCTTCTCGCGACCGTTCGATCGGCCGGTGGCCGGATCGATCTCGTACTCGATCCACTCGTCACGCTCGATCTCGGGCCAGTCGCTCTCGACATGGACGCCGTAGCCGCACTCGCCCTCGTCCCACGTGCCTCGACCATCGATCACCTGAAGGAGAGCCTCTTTCACATCGGCGTCCATCGATACGGTCCAGCCGAGTTCGCCCTTCTTGGGCGGGCGCATCTCGACCGAGACGATCAGGTGCTCGGTGCGCATCACCTGCGCGCGAGCACAGTACGTGCCTTTCGTCGGCTCACTCACGATGGTTCCTTCTCTCGCGCGTTGAGGACTTCGGCGCACCGTGCGCGGGCCGCAGCGCCGATCTCTCCTGCGAAGTACAGGGCGCAGAAGCAGACGGACTCCAGCTTCCGATCTTTGCGCAGTGCGCGGATCTGATCGTCTGTGATCGTCTTGGCGGTGATCACGATGGCTCTTCCTCTCCGAGCACGACGATCCGACCGCTCTTGATCTGGCCGGCGATCGCGTGCCATGCGACGCCCATCGAGTCGGGTGCCGATCGCGCGTTCGTGGGCGGACCGCCCTCGTTCTTGAGCACGCGCACGGTGCGGTAGTGCGGACCGGAGAGATCCTTGCGGTCGAGGACCATCTCGCACTCGTGGACGTGAAAGCCAGACACGCCAGGACCGCTCCAGAGCTGCTTGAACTTGGCAATGATCCGGATCGGCGCCCACAGGTGCCCGACTTTGGGAGCCAAGAACTCGGCACGCATCGCATTGGCGTTCGCGAGCGAGCGCTCGGCACTGGCGGCCTTCTTCGCGTCGCCGCGCTTCTTGGCGAGTCGCAACGCAGCGCCCGCGCGACTGACGCGCTTTTCGACGCGC
>JALHSW010000565.1 GCA_022865365.1 Acidimicrobiia bacterium
CGGGCGCCGACTCGCGACCGGGGGGAAGTGGCTCGCGCTGCTGGCCTTGACCGGCGCACTCTGGTACGTGCGGAACCTCGTCGCGGCCGGGAGCCCGCTACCCGGGCTCTCTCTCTCGCTCGGTCCGATCTCGCTGCCGGACCTGCCGACATCGACACCGACCGACGCGGTCGCGAGCTACCTCACCAATGGACACGTGATCCGGGAGGTCTATCTGCCGGGGCTCGACCAGTCGCTCGGAACTGCGTGGTGGGCGATTCTCCCGCTCGCCATCGGGGGCGGGCTCTGGGTGGCGATCAGGGGGCGTGACGTGACGCTGCGAATGGTCGGCGCGGCCGCGTTCGTCGGCTTCGTCGCGTACCTGGTGCAGCCCCAGTACCTCGGGGTGCCGGGCTTGCCGCTCTTCTTCGCGGTCAATGTGCGATACGCAGCGGCTCCCTTCGCGCTCGGGTTGCTGTCGCTCGTCGCGCTCCGTGCGATGGATGCGCCGGCCGGTCGCAATGTGCTGCTGGGGGCGCTCGCCGCGATCGTCGTGACCACACAGGTCGACACCCACAGGCTGTGGTTGGCCCCGACGCGCGACGTCGCGTTCGCGATCGCCGCGGTTGTGGCCGGTGTCGCGCTCGCCTGGCTCCTCGCGACCGCACGGGCGCGTAGCGCGCGATCGCTCTTGGCGATGACCATCGTCGGCAGCGTCGCGGTCGTTGCCGTCGGAGCGTGGTGGCTCCAGCGCGACTACCTCGAGCGGAGATACTCCGGCGGGAGGATCTCGAATCCGCCGGTCGTCGACGCCATCCGGGGGGAAAGCGACCGTCGCATCGCCATCCAGGGTTTGTTCCTGCAGTACGCACTCTACGGGCCGGACCTCTCGAACACTGTCGACTACGTCGCCGACCGCGGTCCCCACGGCACGTCGAAGGACTTCACGAGCTGCCGGGCGTTCAAGCGTGAGGTCAACCGTGGCGGTTACGACTACCTGGTCGTCGCCCGTGCGTCGTACCCGTCGTACGCCCTTCCGGATGACCGGGCGCGGTCGTTGGCGTGGGCCGCGTCGTCCGAGGGTGACGGGCTGCGCGAGGTCGCGCGGGACGACGGTCAAGCGGTCACGTACGCGATCACGGGCCGCCTCGACGCGGCATCGTGCCCGCCTGCATAGCCAGGACGCCCGCCGTGCCGGGCTCTCTTGGGGGCGACGCTAGAGTGGTGGCTCCTGCCCGTTGGCCTCGATCGGCTCGAGAGCCGCGACAGCCCAGGTGGCGCAACCAGGTGACGACGCAGCCAGGTGACGACTCAGGTGGTCGAATGAAGCGGATCGGTATTCTCGTCGTCGCGTACAACGCGGCGACGACGCTCGCCCAGACCCTCGACCGGATCCCACCGGACTTCCGGCCGCAGGTCACTGGCGTCCTCGTGGGCGACGACCACAGTCAGGACTCCACGTACCTCGTCGGTCTCGGCTACCAGCAGACCACCACCGATCTACCCATCGAGATCGTCCGACACCCCCAGAACCTCGGCTACGGCGGCAACCAGAAGGAGGGCTACCGCTGGGCGATCGAGCAGGGCCTCGACATCGTCGTCCTGCTCCACGGCGACGGGCAGTACGCGCCAGAGCTGCTTCCTGAGATGGTCGCGCCTCTGCTGGCCGACGAAGCCGATGCGGTCTTCGGGTCGCGGATGCTCGAGCCCGGGCGCGCCCGCCAGGGTGGCATGCCCCTCTACAAGTACGTCGGCAACAAGATCCTGACCCGGGTCGAGAACGCACTCGCGGGGCTCGAGCTCAGCGAGTGGCACTCGGGCTATCGCGCCTACGCCGTCAACACGCTTCGCGACCTCCCGTTCGAGCGCAACTCCGATGACTTCGACTTCGACACCCAGATCATCGTGCAGCTGAAGGAGGCCGGGAAGCGGATCAAGGAAGTCCCGATCCCCACCTACTACGGCGACGAGATCTGCTACGTGAACGGGCTGAAGTACGCCAAGGACATCGTCAACGATGTCGCGCGCTACCGAGCGCACAAGATGGGCTTTGGAAGCGGCGAGCTCGCCTTCGCGACGGCGGCGTACGAGCTGAAGGAGACCGAAGGCTTTGACAGCTCACACCAGCGCATCCTCACGTGGGTCCGGGGACGCCCGGCCGGGCGCCTCCTCGACCTCGGCTGCTCCGACGGGCAGTTCTCGGCGAAGATCCGCGAGGTCGGCAACGAGGTGACGGGGGTCGACGTCGAGAAGCTCGACGGGGTCGGGGAGCGCGTCGACCGCTTTGTCGAGGCGGATCTCGAGGCGGGCATCCCCGCCGACGTTGACGACGACTACGACGTGGTCCTCGCCGCCGACGTCCTCGAGCACGTGCGCCAGCCCGAGGCTCTGCTCGTCCACGCGGCGGAGCACCTCCGCCCCGGCGGCACCATCATCACCAGCGTCCCGAACTTCGGCCATTGGTATCCGCGCATCAGGGTCGCGCTGGGCATGTTCGACTACGACCGCCGCGGAATCCTCGATGCCGGGCACCTCCGGTTCTTCACCCGCGCGAGCTTCCAGCGTCTCATCCGCAGGGCGGGCCTGAAGGTCCGTCGCGTCGAAGGGGTCGGGCCGCCCCCCGAGGTCGTTCAACGCGGCGCCGCGGGCGCAGACGGCCCCGGGCGCGTGGGACGCGCCGTCGAATGGTGCAGCCGGATCGGCGTGGAGCTCTGGCCGACGATGTTCGCCTACCAGTTCGTCTACGAGCTCGAGCACGATCCCTCGGCCCGACCCTAGGGCCGCGCTCGGTGTCGCTCTCCACCGTCGCGGCGCGCGCAGGCGAACGCACCGAGCCCACCGAATCGCCCGGGCAGACCGGCGCCGGGCGTCGCGCCCGCTGGCCGTGGATCGTCTTCGGTCTCGCGGCGGTTGCGAGCGCGGTGCTCGTGATGTACCTGGGTCGAGACCTGATGTTCTTTCACGACGAGTGGGACTGGATCCTCCGACGCCGTGACCCGTCGCTCGACGTGCTACTGAAGCCGCACGTCGGTCACCTCTCGATCATCCCGGTCGCGATCTACCAGCTCTTCGTCTGGCTGTTCGGCCTGACCCACTATGAGGCCTTTCGTGCGCTGGTCCTCTCCCTGCACCTCGTGTGCTGCACGCTCGCGTTCGTCTACTTGCGCCGACGCGTCGTCCCGCCTGTCGCGCTCGCCGGCGCCATCGTGCTGCTGTTCTACGGCTCGGGCTGGCAGGACATCATCTGGCCCTTCCAGATCGGCTTCCTGCTCAGCGTCGCCGCCGGCATCGGCGCGTTCCTGCTGCTGAGTGAGCGGACGAGACGGGCCGACATCGGCGCGTCCGTGTGCCTGCTGGTTGCCCTTGCGTCTTCGTCGGCCGGCATCCCCGTTGCGGTGGGCATGGCCGTCGAGCTCGTGCTTCGTCGCCGCTGGCGCCGCCTCTGGGTGGTGGCCGTGCCGGTCGCGGTGTACGCGATCTGGTATTTCACG
>JALHSW010000060.1 GCA_022865365.1 Acidimicrobiia bacterium
CACGCCTCACCGAGTGGACCGAAGGGAAAGGGGCAGAGGGTCTCGTCGCGTACCGTGCGGAGAAGAACGCCACGAGCATCGACGGATTGCCGGCGCTCCCCGTGCCGATCGACTGATGGATTCGGCCGACTGATGGACCCGACGGGCTGATGCACGCGGCGCGACTCGAGCGGGCCCGCGCTCGCATGGACGAGGCGGGCATCGATGCGCTGCTCTGCTCGGTCGGTCCGGACCTGCCGTACCTCACCGGCTACGAGGCGATGCCCCTCGAGCGACTCACCATGCTGGTCGTGCCGCGTGACGGCGACGCGGTGCTGGTGGTCCCCCGGCTGGAGGCGCCCCGCGTCGAGGAACAGCCCGGCGTGTTCACCGTCGAGCCGTGGGACGAGACCGAAGATCCGATCGCGCGCGTCGTCGCGCACGTCGGACCAGCCCGTTCGATCGGGATCGGTGACCACACCTGGGCGCGGTTCGTGCTCGCGCTTCAGGACGCTCTCCCCGACGCGCGGTTCCGATCGGCTACCGCCGTCACCGGACCGCTGCGCGTCGTCAAGGACGCCGCGGAGATCGAGGCACTGCGCGCCGCCGCGCATGTCGTCGACGAGATCGCGATCGCGATGCGCGCCCAACCCTTCGCCGGGCGCACCGAGCGCGACGTGCACCGCGAGCTGGTGGAGCGCATGCTCGACGGTGGTCACCAGCGCGCCAACTTCGCGATCGTCGCCGGCGGCCCGAACGCGGCGAGCCCGCACCACGAGCCCACCGATCGGGTCATCTCGCCGGGCGAGGTGGTGCTCTGCGACTTCGGCGGCACGCGCCACGGCTACTGCTCCGACATCACCCGCATGTTCCACGTGGGCGAACCACCCGCCGACGTCTGCGACGCGTACGCCGCGCTCGTGGTCGCGCAGGAAGCAGGTGTCGCAGCCGCGACCGTGGGCACGGCCTGCGAGACCGTCGACGCGGCGGCCCGCCGCGTGTTGACCGAGGCCGGGCTCGGCGACGCGTTCGTGCACCGGACCGGACACGGCATCGGGATGGACGCGCACGAGGACCCGTACGTCGTCGAGGGCAACGCCACCCCGATCGTCGCGGGCCACGCGTTCAGCATCGAGCCGGGTGTGTACCTGACCAACCGGTTCGGCCTGCGCCTCGAGGACATCGTCGTCGCGGCCGAAGCCGGCCCCGATCGCCTCAACCGCGCCCCGCGCGACCTCGCCGTCGTCGGCTGAGCCGGGTCCGACTCACCGATGGAGCTCGACCTCTCGAGTGTGCTGCTGCAGTGGGCGGCCGGCGGCCTCCTCGGCCTCTGGGTCACCGGACGTCACCACCTCCTCGGTGTCGGCTACGGGTGGCTGCTGCGCGCGTCGTTCGCCGCCCTCGCACTGGCTGGGATCGCCGCCGGGATCGCGGCCGACGACCTGGGTGTCGGCGCGACGGTTCGCGACACCGCGGCGAGCGTCATGGTGGCGGTCGTGCTCGTGGCGCTGCTCAACTCCGTCGTGCGCAGGAGTGAACCCGCCCGCATCCCGCCCGCACTCGACCTGATCGCCGCCATCGCGGGCTTCGTCGCATTGCTGGGAGCGGCTGCGGTGCTCGGCGGACCGTACGCGCTCTCTGCCGCACGGCTCGTCGTGGGCGCGGTGTTCCTCGGCTTCGTCACCGACGCCATGCTGCTCGGCCACTGGTACCTCGTGCAGCCCGGACTCACCCGTGAGCCCCTGCGCGAGCTCGTGCGCCTCGCCGCGATCGCCTGGCCGATCGAGGTCGCGTTGCTCCTCGTCCCGACCGGGATGGTCTCGGTGCTCAACGGCTCCATCGACGACGGGTACGCCGGCCTGCTCGGCGTCACATGGATCGTCAGCGCGCTCACGACCATCGTGTTGCTGGGCGTGGCGTGGAAGGCGCTGGAGGAGCCGTACTACTCCGCCGTGATGGCGGCGACCGGCTTGCTCTATCTGGCGATCCTCACCGCGTTCGGCACCGACGTGCTCGGCCGAGCGCTGCTGGCGGCCTGAGCCCTACTGCCCGAGCTCTACTGCGGCTTTCGGCACAGGTACGCGAGCAGGTAGCACTCCTCGATCTCGTGGAACACCCCGACGTTCTCACGCAGCTCGTCCTCGGAGAACGCACCCGTACGGACCGACTCGCCGACCCAGTCGAGACCCCAGGCACCCACGATCTCGAGCCCGGCACCCACGAGCCGCGCGGTGAACTCCGCGTGGGAGTACTCGACCTGGTGGTCGGGGTTGATGAACTCCGGGTGGTGGAGCCGGCACACCGGGCCGTTCGGGGTATCGACCGCGAACCATCCCCCGGGGCGCAGGACCCGCTGCACGCCGCGCAGCACCACGTCGCACTCCTCGGGCGTGACGTGCTCGATCGTCTGACCGCTGTACACGAGGTCGAAGGTCCCGTCGTCGAACGCAGAGAAGTCGGTCATCGACTGGTAGAGGTACCGCACCGGCCCGAGCGGTGAGTCGACATGGGTCACTCGTTCGCCGTGCGAGTAGAGCTCATGGCGGTCGTCGAAGGGGAGGTCGATGATCACGAGCTCCTCGAACCGATAGGGGTAGGAGAGCGCGATGAGAGCCCCGTTCGGATCGTTCTGACTCGCACCCCCGAGGTCGAGGATCCGTCGTGCGCGTGGGAGTGATCGGACGAACTGCGACCTGCTGACGTGCAGCGAGACGAGCGGGTTCAGGTAGTGGATGTCGAGACGGAACTCGTCGGACGAGACCATGTCATCGAGGACACCCTCGCGGCTCCGGGTGCCGTTCGCGAGGTGGTCGCGGTAGTTCCGAAGACCGTCGGGATCCGGGCCTCGGCGGAGCACCGATCGGTACGCCGAGCGGATGAAGCGAACGTCGGATCGCCGTCGCAGAGGGTTCCGGCGCCGGAGACGCGCGCCGGCGCCGCGCGCGCGCCTCACCGCGCCTCGGAGCGTCGGGCTCACGAGCCCAAGGCTCGGACCAGGGGCGCCAGCGACTCTCGCCAGTCCGGCAGAAGCGGGAGACCGGAGAGCCGCAGCGCAGCGTTGTCGAGCACCGAGTACTCGGGTCGGGCCGCATCCGGCACCGGACGCAGCTCGCTGGTCAGGACAGCCTCGACGAGACCGGTGTCGATGCCGGCCCAGTCGAGCGCGGTGCTCGCGAGCTCGACACGCGACGCGTCCCCCTGATTCGTGACATGGAAGATTCCGCAGTGGCGTTCGACGACGAGCCGGCGGATCACGACCGCGAGGTCCCTGGCGTTCGTCGGGCAGCCCCGTTGGTCGCTCGGGACTCTGACGGGGCCTCCGGACCGCGCGGCAGCGATCACGCCGCGCACGAAGCCCCCGGTGCCGAATCTCCCGATCACCCACGAGGTGCGGACGATCGCGGTCGAATCCGTGCCGGCTTCCTGCTCTCCCGCGAGCTTGGAGCGTCCGTACACCGAGAGCGGCGCCGGGCGGTCCCACTCGGTGTACGGGGAACGCTTCGTCCCGTCGAACACGTAGTCGGTGGAGAGGTAGGTGAGGTGAGCCCCGACTCTTCGTGCGGCATCGCCGATGTTCCGCGTCCCGAGGGCGTTGACGGCGAAGGCCCGGTCGATGTCGTGCTCGCACGCATCGACCGCAGTCCAGGCTCCTGCGTGGATGATCGCGTCGGGCCGGTGCGTCATCACGATTCCGAGCACCGCGTCGCGGTCGGTGACGTCGAGGTCGGAGTGGCCGGCCGCGAGCACGTCGTCGTCGGCGCATGCTTCGACGAGCTCCCGCCCGACCTGGCCGCCGGCTCCGGTGATGAGGACCCTCATCGGGCTGCGAGGGGTTCCCACCACGACCGGCCGTCGCGGTACCACGCGACCGTCTCGGCGAGGCCGTCACGGAACTCTCGTTGCGGGGCCCAGCCGAGGGCACGCACCTTCGCGGTGTCGATCGAGTACCGGCGGTCGTGCCCGAGGCGGTCCTCGACGTAGGAGATCATCGATTCGTCGTGGCCGAGGAGCTCGAGGATCGCACCCGTCAGGTCTCGATTCGAGATCTCGTTGCCGGCCCCGATGTTGTAGATCTCGCCCGCCGTTCCTGCTCGGAGCACGAGGTCCACGCCGGCGCAGTTGTCCTCGACGTAGCACCAGTCGCGCACGTTCATGCCGTCGCCGTAGAGTGGTACCTTCTTCCCGTCGAGCAGGTTGGTGACGAACAGTGGGATGACCTTCTCGGGAAACTGGTACGGCCCGTAGTTGTTCGAGGATCGGGTCACCACGACCGGGAGGCCGTACGTCGTGCCGTACGCGAGCGCGATGAGATCCGAGCCGGCCTTCGACGCCGAGTAGGCCGAGCGGGGTGACAACGCATCGGACTCGGTGAAGGAGCCTTCCTCGATCGAGCCGTACACCTCATCGGTCGAGATGTGGAGGAAGCGTTCGACGCCGATCCGGCGCGCGACGTCGCACATCACGTTGGTTCCGTCGCAGTTCGTGTGGACGAACTCGTCGGGGGAGGCGATCGAGCGGTCGACGTGGCTCTCGGCCGCG
>JALHSW010000566.1 GCA_022865365.1 Acidimicrobiia bacterium
GACCCGCTCGAGGTGGGGCGACGTGTACGAGCCGACCGACAAGCCGTTGGCCACGAGCAGCGACCCAGCCAGGCGAGTCACCGACGTCTTGCCGTTCGTGCCGGTCAGGTGGATGGCCGGATACTCGAGCTGAGGTGAACCCAGGAGCGCGGCAAGCGCCTCCATGCGATCGAGCGTCGGGTGCGCGGCACGGCGCGCCACGTCGACGGGCACGCCGAGCGACTCGAGATTCACGTGCGCGTCGAGCCAGGCGCGGGTGTCGGCCGGATCCATCGCGGGCCGACTCAGCCTGCTTCCGGCTCGGCGAGCTCGACCTCGACGGCGAACTCGTCGGACGCGAGCAGCTCGAGAGCCTCGGCGCGCGCGGCCTCGCACACATCACCACGAACGGCCTCGAGTCGGGCCAGGAGCGCGACGTCGCCGCGCACGACGAGCTGCTGCACCACGGTCTTCAGTGAACGCTTGCTCGCGGTCTTGACCTTGCGCACCTCACCGAGGACCCTCGCCGCGACGGCGTACGCACCGGCGTCGCCATCGGCGGCTGCTGCACGAACCGGTGCTGCATCGGGCCAGACGGCGCGATGAACCGAGCCAACCTGCCACCACGACCACACCTCTTCGGTGACGAACGGCAGGTGCGGGGCAAAGAGCCCCAGCAGGTTCGCGAGCGCTATTGCGAGTGCGGCACGGGCCGACGCCGAGCCTTCGTCACCACCTGCACCGTACGCGCGTTGCTTCACGAGCTCGACGTAGTCGTCGCAGAACCCCCAGAAGAACCGTTCGGTGCGCTCGAGCGCTCGGGCGTAGTCGTACGCATCGAACCATCCCGTCACCTCCTCGACCAGGGTGGCGAGCTCGGCCAGGAGCGCCCGGTCGAGCGGCGCGGTGACCGTCCGCTCGACCGGGCGCTCGTCTGGTGCCCCGGCGGCGCCGTCGCCGATGACGCCGAGCGCGAACTTGGAGGCGTTCAGCACCTTGATCGCGAGGCGGCGCCCGACCTTCATCTGCCCCTCGTCGAACGCGGTGTCGGTCCCCGGACGCCCGCTCGCCGCCCAGTACCGCACCGCGTCGGAGCCGTACTGCTCGAGCAGGTTCATCGGCGTGACGACGTTGCCCTTCGACTTCGACATCTTCTTGCGGTCGGGATCAAGCACCCACCCGGAGATGGCTGCGTGCACCCAGGGGAGCCCGTCGAACTCGAGGTGGGCTCGGACCACGGTCGAGAAGAGCCACGTGCGGATGATCTCGTGGGCCTGGGGCCGCAGGTCCATCGGATAGGTGCGCGCGAACAGCTCAGGGTCGTCTTCCCAGCCGCACGCGATCTGGGGGGTGAGCGACGACGTGGCCCACGTGTCCATCACGTCGGGGTCGGCCACGAACCCGCCGGGCACACCACGCTGGGCTTCGGTGAATCCGTCGGGCACGTCGCTCGACGGATCGACCGGGAGCCGCTCCTCTGACGGCACCAGCGGCGCTTCGTAGTCGGGAAGACCCTCGTCGTCGACGCGGTACCACACGGGGAACGGGACGCCGAAGAAGCGTTGGCGGCTGACGAGCCAATCACCGTTGAGCCCCTCGACCCACGACTCGTAGCGCGCCCGCATGTACTCCGGGTGCCATCGGAGCTCGGCACCGCGCTCGAGCAGGCGGCCACGTACCGACGCGTCGCGACCACCGTTGCGGAGGTACCACTGGCGCGTCGTCACGATCTCGAGCGGACGGTCACCCTTCTCGTAGAACTTCACCGCGTGCGTGATCGGTCTCGGCTCGCCAATGAGGTCGCCCGACTCGCGCAGCATCTCCACGACCTCGCGCTGAGCCTGCTTGACGGTCTTCCCGGTCAGGCGAGCCCACGCTTCGGCGGCCGCGCCGTCGAGCTCGACGGGAGGATCGGTCTGGATGCGCCCGTCCCACCCGAGGATGGATCGAGTCGGGAGCGCCAGCTCGCGCCACCAGATCACGTCGGTGAGGTCACCGAACGTGCAGATCATCGCGATGCCCGATCCCTTCTCGGGGTCAGCCAAGTCGTGTGCGACGACGGGCACCTCGACGTCGAGCAGCGGTGTCGACACGGTGGTACCGAACAGCGCGGCGTAGCGCTCGTCGTCCGGGTGTGCGACGAGCGCGACGCACGCGGGGATCAGCTCGGGACGCGTCGTCTCGATCTCGACATAGGCGTCATCGCCGCGTCCGAACCGCACGCGGTGATACGCACCCGGGGTCTCGCGGTCCTCGAGCTCGGCCTGCGCGACTGCGGTCCGGAAGTCGATGTCCCAGAGTGTCGGTGCTTCGGCTTGGTACGCGTCACCACGCGCCAGGTTCCGGAGGAACATGCGCTGGGAGACCCGCTGCGCAGCCTCACCGACCGTCGTGTAGGTGAGCGACCAGTCGACCGAGAGCCCGAGGTACCGCCACAGCTCCTCGAACTTCTGCTCGTCCTCGGCGACGAGGCGGTCGCAGAGCTCGACGAAGTTTCGACGCGAGATCGAGAGCGCCTGCTTCGGCAGCGTCTCGGGCGGTACGAATTCGGGATCGTAGGCAAGGCTGGGGTCGCACCGGACGCCGAAGTAGTTCTGGACACGGCGTTCGGTCGGCAGACCGTTGTCATCCCAGCCCATCGGATAGAAGACATCGCGTCCGCACATGCGCTGGTAGCGAGCGATCGTGTCGGTGTGCGTGTACGAGAACACGTGCCCGACATGGAGCGATCCGCTCACGGTCGGCGGCGGTGTGTCGATCGAGTACACCTCGGAACGCCCGCGCGACCCATCGAAGCGATGGGTGCCGTCGGCATCCCACCGGGCGCTCCACTTCTCCTCGAGCCCGTCGAGGCTCGGCTTCTCCGGCACCGCCATCGCCGGAGTCTACGGAAGCGCGCCGTCCGCTCCGGGTGTCAGACCGAGCTTCGCTCGACGCTCCTCTCCGCGCAGCAGCGCGAGCGCCGTCGCCGGAAAGATCAGCACCGACAGCATGCCCGCCGCGATGAGCGACGCTGCGTTGATCGGGCGGACCTCGCCGATGCTCACGCCCAGCGTCGTGGCCACGACGATGAACGACAGCGACGTCGATTGCATCAGCGCCGACGCGAAGACCTGCGTCCGGGAGATGTCCCTGCGAGAGAGCAGGGCCGGCACGCCCCGCACCACGAAGAGCAGCAGGAGGAAGAGCGGGATCCGGAGCGCGGTCGACGCATCCGAGAACAGCTCCTCGACCGGGAAGCCGATACCCGTCGCCACGAAGAACACCGGGATGAAGAACCCGAACCCGAGACCTTGAAGCTTGTGCCGGAAGTGCCCGAAGTCCTGGTCCTTCTCGGGGTCGGTGAGCGCCGACAGCAGCGCGCCGGCCATGAAGGCCCCGAGGATCGCGTCGAGGCCGAGATCGTCGGTGATGACCAGCAGTGCGAGGAGCAGCAGGACCGCGACCCGAATGCGAATCTGTGAGCTGCTGTCCTGGAGCTTGAACAGCGCTGCGTTCAATCGCTCGGACTTCGCAGCCCGCACGGCCAGCAACGCGACGACGAGCATCGTGAGCACGAGCACGACGAGCTTCAGCACCGTGACCAACGGGTTGGCCGACCCCGACCCCGAGAAGAACAGCGAGAGCAGCACGATCGAGCCGAACTCGGCGATCGAGCACGCGACGACCACGAAGTGCCCGAAGCCGGTGTCGAGCTGCGCCGCGTCCTTCAGCACGGGGATGACGATGCCGAGCGACGTCGCGGTGAGCACGATCCCGATGAAGAGCGGATCGGCGATGACATCTGCCATACCCAACGGCAGTGTCACGAGGATCCCGAGGGCGACCGAGAGCGCGAACGACTGCAGGCCCAGCTTGAGCGGGCGCCCGCGGATGATGTGGAAGTCGAGCTCGAGTCCCGCGAGGAACAACAGGAACGCGACACCGAGCTTCGCCATGACCCGGATCACCTCGTCGGACGGCTCGACGAGCCCGAGCACCGCGGGGCCGATCACGATGCCGGCGAGGATCTCTACGACCGACGGCGGCAGCGGAAGGGTCGGAGTGAGGGCGAGGAGCAGCGGGATCGCGACCGCGACGCCCATGACGAGCAGGACGCCGTCGAAATCGACTTCGCTTGCTGCCGCAAGGTTGCCGGTGAACCAGCCACTCACGGGAGCACTCCCCCCAAAGAACAGGAAGCCTGGATCAGGCTGAGCGGCGGCCGGGTTCGCCGACCGTGATGATCGTCGGTGCCATGTGCTCGAGCACCACCGATCGGTCGATGACGCACCGGGCGACGTCGGTGCGGCTCGGAAGGTCGTACATCACGTCGAGCAGCACCTCCTCGAGGATCGCCCGCAGACCGCGCGCGCCGGTGCCGCGCTTGAGCGCCTCGTCGGCCACCGCGTCGAGCGCGTCGTCGGTCAGCACCAGATCGACGTCGTCGAACTGGAAGAACTTCTGGAACTGGCGCAACAGCGCGTTCTTGGGCTCGATGAGGATGCGCTCGAGTGCGTCCTTGTCGAGGCCGTGGACCGCGCCGATGACGGGAAGGCGGCCGACGAACTCGGGGATGAGCCCGAACTTCAGGAGGTCTTCGGGGAGCACGCCACCGAGCAGCGATCCCAGGTCCTTCTCCTCGGAACGCCGGACGTCGGCACCGAAGCCCACGCCCCGGTTCCCCCGACGGCTCTCGATGATGCTGTCGAGGCCCGCGAACGCCCCGCCGCAGATGAACAGGATGTTCGTGGTGTCGATCTGGATGAACTCCTGGTGCGGGTGCTTGCGCCCACCCTGGGGCGGTACCGACGCCGTCGTGCCTTCGAGGATCTTCAGCAGCGCCTGCTGCACGCCCTCGCCCGACACGTCACGCGTGATCGAGGGGTTCTCCGCCTTGCGCGCGATCTTGTCGATCTCGTCGATGTAGATGATCCCGGTCTCGGCCTTCTTGACGTCGTAGTCGGCGGCCTGGATCAGCTTGAGGAGGATGTTCTCGACGTCTTCACCGACGTAGCCGGCTTCGGTGAGGGCGGTCGCGTCGGCGATGGCGAACGGGACCTTCAGCAGCCGGGCGAGGGTCTGCGCGAGGAGCGTCTTGCCGCACCCCGTAGGCCCGATGAGCATGATGTTCGACTTCTGGAGCTCGACGTCGGGATCGCCGTAAGCACCGGCCTGCACGCGCTTGTAGTGGTTGTAGACCGCGACGGAGAGGATCTTCTTTGCTCCGTCCTGACCGATGACGTAGCCGTTGAGATACTCGAAGATCTCACGCGGCTTCGGCAGCTCGTCGAAGTGCACCTCGGAGGTCTGCGAGAGCTCCTCCTCGATGATCTCGTTGCAGAGATCGATGCACTCGTCGCAGATGTAGACGCCCGGACCCGCGATGAGCTTCTTGACCTGCTTCTGGCTCTTCCCGCAGAACGAGCACTTCAGCAGATCCCCGCCATCACCGAACTTGGCCACGGTATCGCCTCTCCTCGGACGCAATCATCCCAGCAGGACCTTCAGCATCATCCCTACAGGCCCTCCAGCAATCCAGGACCCGTCGAGCTCAGCTCACGCCGGCCGCGGCCGCGACGGCTGCGAGGTCGCGGTTGGTGATCACCTCGTCAATGATGCCGTACTCCTTGGCTTCCGGCGCGCTCATGATGAAGTCGCGGTCGGTGTCGGCGGCGACCTTCTCCACGGTCTGGCCGGTGTGGTGCGCGATGAGATGGTCGAGGAGCTCACGCATCCGCTTGATCTCCTTGGCCTGGATCTCGATGTCGACCGCCTGGCCCTGCGCCCCACCGTGGGGCTGGTGGATCAGGATGCGCGAATGCGGGAGCGCGAAGCGTTTGCCCTTCGTGCCTGCTCCGACGAGGACTGCTGCCGCCGATGCGGCCTGACCGACGCAGATCGTCTGGATGTCGGGCTTGACGTACTGCATCGTGTCGTAGATCGCGAAGAGCCCGGTGATCTCGCCGCCCGGCGAGTTGATGTAGATCGAGATGTCCTTCTCGGGGTCGTCGCTCTCGAGGTGCAGCAGCTGCGCGATGAGCAGGTTCGCGACCGCATCGTCGACCGGCGTCCCGAGGAAGATGATGCGCTCCTTGAGGAGGCGCGAGTAGATGTCGAAGGCACGCTCGCCGCGGTTGGTCTGCTCGATGACGGTGGGTATGAGGTAGTTGCGGATCGGGTCGCTCACTCGCTCGGCTCCTGTTCCTGTACGCCGTCGGCTGATTCGTCGCCGGCCTCTGCATCGTCGCTGGGGGGTTCGTTGTCGTCGAGGGTAGGGAGGGCCAGGTCGACCGTGTTGCCGGATTCGTCCAAGACCGTGGCGTGGTCGACCAAGTACTCGACGGCCTTGCCACGGGCAAGATCCGAGCGTACCGCCTCCAGGGCGCCACGCTGTTCAAGGTCCCGTCGCACCTTGGCCGGCTTCTCCTCGACACGCTCGGCGAGCCGTTCGATCTCCGCGTCGACCTCTGCGTCGGTCGCCTCGATGCCTTCCTGGGCGACGACGGCTCGGAGCGCGAGGTCGGCCTTGACCGCTTTGGCACATCCCTCGCGCAGGCCGGCGATGAACTGCTCTTGATCCTGGCCGGTCGCCTGGAGGTACTGCGTGATGTTCACGCCCTGGGGCTCGAGCCGATGCTGGAGATCGTGCAGCCGGCGCTCCATCTCCTGCGCGACGAGGGGCTCGGGCGCGTCGATCGTGACCAGGTCGGAGGACGCTTCGAGCACCTTGTCGCGCGCTTCGAGCTGCGCCTGCACCTTGGCGTACAGCTCGAGGCGGTTGCGCGCGTCGCCGCGCAGCCCGTCGATGGTGTCGAACTCACTCACCTCCGAGGCCCACTCGTCGTTGGCCTCGGGGAGCACCTTCTTCTTGGCGTCCTTCACGAGCACCTGGAACACGACCGTTGCCCCGGTGTCATCGCCGGCGCCGGCCGGCAGCGCGTCGTCGAACTGCAGGATGTCGCCGGCCTTCTTGCCGCGCAGCTCCTGATCGAGCTTCTCCACGACAGTTCCGGAGCCGACTTCGTACAGGTAGTCGGTGGCACTGAGCCCGTCGACCGGTTCATTCTCGACGGAGCCCTTGATGTCGATCTGGGCGTAGTCGCCGTCGGTCAGGGGATTCGTCGAGTCCTCGAGGTCGGCGAACCGCTCGCGCAGTGCGTCGATCTGCGCGTCGATCGCTTCGTCGTCGACCGTCGGGCTCGGCACCTCGACGGTCAGCGAGTCGTATCCCGAGACCTTGACGATCGGGCGCACCTCGACGACGGCGTCGAACTCGATGTCGCCGGCTTCCTCGCCCGCAGTGATGTCGATGTCGGGGGGCGCGATCACGTCGATGTCTTCGGTCTCGACCGCCGTCGCGTAGTACTCGGGGAGCGAGTCGCGCAGCGCCTGCTCGCGTGCGACGCCGACACCCAGTCGGGCTTCGAGGAGCTGGCGCGGCGCCTTGCCAGGCCGGAAGCCGGGCATCTTGACCTCGCGCGCGAGCTTGCGGAACGCGGTGTCGATCGCCTTCTCGAACTCCTGAGCGGGGACGGCGATCTTCAGCCGGACCTTGTTGCCCTCGAGCGGTTCGACGGAGGTACTGAGACTCGACATAGAAGGGGATCCCGAGGATACCCGGGGCCCTCCGGCCTTCCTCGCATGGAGTTGCGAGCAGAAAAGCATCGAGGGGGGGGTTCGAGCGGAGGGACCTGGGGTCGAGAAGGTCATGGTGCGCACGCCGTAACCTGGGAATGACGGGGCGTAGCGCAGCTCGGTAGCGCACCTGCTTTGGGAGCAGGAGGTCGGGGGTTCAAATCCCCCCGCCCCGACTCGGAGCCTCGGCTCCGCGCGGGTGTAGCTCAATGGCAGAGCCTCAGCCTTCCAAGCTGATGACGCGAGTTCGATCCTCGTCACCCGCTCCACGTCCCGGCGCTCCCGGTAGCGTCGGGCTCGTCATGCTGCTCGATCGATTCCGACTCGACGGTCGCGTCGCCGTCATCACCGGTGCGGGACGTGGCATCGGGGCCGGGTGCGCGCTCGCGTTCGCCGAGGCCGGAGCCGATGTCGCGATCATCGCTCGCACCGAGGAACAGCTCGAAGCCGTCGCGGCAGACGTACGCGCCCTCGGCCGTCGCGCCCTCGTGTTCCCAGCTGACGTGAACGACCTCGACGTGCTCGATCGGTTCGTCGACGCGACCGTCGCCGAGTTCGGCCGCCTCGACATCGTCGTCAACAACGTCGGCGGCTCCATGCCCACTGCTCTCCTCGACACCTCGGTGAAGATGTTCGAGCAGGCGTTCCACTTCAACGTCACCACCGCCTTCGCACTCAGCAAGGCCGCGATCCCCCGGATGCTCAAGACGCCGACGCCCGAGACGGGTGGCGGGTCGATCGTCAACATCTCCTCTGTCATGGGGCGCGTCCGCGAGCGTGGGTTCGTCGCGTACGGCACCGCCAAGGCCGCGCTCGCGCACATGACCAGGTTGATGGCGGCCGATTGCGCGCCGCGCATCCGTGTCAACGCGATCGGTGTCGGCTCCGTCGCGACCTCCGCGCTAGAGATGGTGTTGACGAACGACGACCTCCGCAACGAGATGGTCGACGGCACACCCCTCGCGCGTCTTGGAGAGGTCGACGACATCGCAATCGGCGCGCTGTACCTCGCGTCCGACGCGTCGAGCTTTGTGACGGGGAAGGTGCTCGAGATCGACGGCGGTCTCGAGGGCGCCAACCTCGACCTGCGCCTGCCCGACCTGTAGGTCGCCGACCCACAGGTCGCGCGCACGGCCGCCCGGCCGTATGAAGTTGTCAAGGATCGGTTGGGGAAGTCGGACCGGTTCGCGGTGGCGTGGTTCAGGCGGCGGGGCCGGCGCGGGCGTCGCCGGTGCCCTGGCCCGGTTCGTCGACGCGGCGCCAGGTGAGCCCATCGGGCTGTTCGGGGTCGCCTTCGAGCACGTAGGGGCCGTGGGGGACGGCCTGGCGGTGGTTGATCTTGCAGATCATCGCGAGGTTGTGCTTGTCGGTGGGGCCACCCTGACTGCGGGGGATCAGGTGGTGCGCGTCGAGACCGAAGGTGCGCTCGC
>JALHSW010000567.1 GCA_022865365.1 Acidimicrobiia bacterium
CGCGGCCGCCGAGGACGCGGCGCGCCTGCTCGAGTCGCTCGGCCATCACGTCGAGGTGGCATCACCCCCGGCGCTCGACGAGACCGATCTCGTCAACTTCTTCGTCGCCGTGATGACCACCGACGTCGTGAGGGAGGTGGAAGAGGTCGCCCGGATCGCCGGACGCGAGGTCGGTCCCGACGACTTCGAAGCGCTCACCTGGACGTACTACGAGATGGGGAAGACCTACACGTCGGTCCAGCACCTCGAGGCAATCGACGCCGCGCACGCGTGGACCCGGCGGGTCGCCTCGTGGTTCACCCCCGCGGCCGGGACGGGCGGGGGCGGCGAGTTCGACCTCCTGCTCACACCGACCCTCGCCGAGCCGCCACCCGAGATCGGCGATCTCGTCGGCACCGTGGAAGACCCGCTGCGCGGGATGGCCCGGGCGACGGTGTTCGCGGCGTACACCGCGCCGTTCAATGTCACCGGCCAACCGGCGATGTCGGTCCCGCTGTACTGGGAGGCCTCGCGCAACCTGCCGATCGGCGTGCAGCTCGTCGCCGACCACACGCGCGAGGACCTCCTGTTGCGCGTCGCAGCGCAACTCGAGACCGCGCGCCCGTGGGCCGACCGACGTGCGCCCGTCCACGCCTGAATCAGACGCCTGACCCAGAGAAGGCCTACGGAAGAACATGACGAACGACGGGCGCGATCCCCTCGCCATGCTGGACGCGACCGCGCAGGCCGAGCTCGTCGCGAGCGGTGAGGTCACCCCCCTCGAGCTCGTCGATGCGGCGATCGCGCGGATCGAGGCGGTCGATCCCGAGATCAACTCCGTGGTTCTGCGGCGCTTCGAGCACGCCCGCGCCGAGGCCGCGTCCGACGACCTCCCGCCCGGTCCGTTCCGGGGCGTCCCGTTCCTCACCAAGGACCTCGCGTGCCCAACGGCCGGCGAGCCCCAGACCGACGGCATGCGGGCGGCGAAAGCCGCGGGCTGGCTCGCAACCGAGACATCGCACCTGGCACTGCGATTCCGCCGAGCCGGCCTGGTGAACCTGGGCCGCACCAACAGCCCCGAGCTCGGACTCGTGCCCACGACCGAGCCGCTCGCGTGGGGACCCACCCACAACCCATGGGATCCGGCACTCACACCCGGCGGCTCGAGCGGCGGGTCCGCCGCCGCGGTCGCAGCCGGGCTCGTGGCGTTCGCGCACGCGTCCGATGGTGGTGGGTCCATCCGCATCCCCGCGAGCGCGTGCGGGCTCGTCGGCTTGAAGACCTCACGGGGCCGCATCTCGGTCGGCCCGAGCCGCGGCGAGCTCAGCGGCTTCCTCTCGGTGCAGTTCGCCGTCACGCGCTCCGTCCGCGACGCCGCGGCGCTCCTCGACGTGGCCGCAGGCGCCGAGCCGGGCGACCCGGTGGTGGCGCCCGCACCATCCGCGCCCTACCGCGAGCTCACGGCTCGCGCGCCGGGCGCGCTCCGGGTCGGACTCATGACCCGCGCGCCGGGCGACACCAGCCCGATCCACCCCGAGTGCGTCACCGCGGCAGTGCATGCGGCCAAGCTGCTCGAGGGGCTGGGGCACCGGGTCGAGGTCTCGCACCCGGAGGCGTACGACGAACCCGACCGCGCCGCGATGTTCGCGACGCTCTGGGGCGTCGACGCCGCAGTGAAGGTCGCGACCTGGGGGAACCTGCTCGAGCGGACCCTGGTCGAGGACGATGTCGAGCCCGCGACGTGGGTGATGGCCTCGGCCGGGCGCGACGTCCTGGCGACGCGCTACCTCGAGACCGTGAGCCGGATGCAGGTCTGGGCACGCGCGATGGCCGATTGGTGGGAGCCCGCGCCCAGGGGCAGCGGTTTCGACCTCCTGCTCACGCCCACGCTCGGCGAGCCACCGGTTCCGCTCGGGACGTTCACGCCCCCGTCCGGAGATCCGTTTGCCGGGCTACTGCGCGCCGGGCCGTTCACGCCGTTCACACCGTCGTTCAACCTCACCGGGCAGCCGGCGATCTCGCTTCCGATGCACCAGAGTGCCGACGGTCTCCCGATCGGCGTCCACTTCGTCGGTGCGTACGGGCGCGACGACCTCCTGCTCGCGGTCGCATCCCAGCTCGAGGCGGCGAGCCCCTGGGCCGAGCGGACACCACGCGTCCACGCATGAGGTGCGCTCGGTGAACGCCAACGGAACGGTGCGGATCGCCGGCGGGCAGGGGTTCTACGGGGACACTCCGCGTTCGGTCGAAGGCCTGCTGGCCGAGGGGATCGACTACCTCTGCCTCGAAGCGCTCGCCGAGCTGACCCTCGCGATCCTCCAGAAGGACCGTCAGAAGGACGAAGCGCGCGGCTACACGAAGGATCTCCCCGCGTACCTCGCCGCTGCGCTCCCCGAGGTCGCGGCCGGGCGCACCAAGATCATCACGAACGCCGGTGGCATCAATCCCACCGGCGCGGCACGCGCCGCGATCGAGACCGCGCACCAGATAGGGATGGACGGCCTGAAGATCGCGACGGTCCTCGGCGACGACCTCATGCCGCGGATCGACGACCTCGCGGGCCACACCGCCCTCGCCCACCTCGACACTGGTGCGCCGTTCACCGAGTTCCCGCAGCCCGCGCTCTTCGCCGCCGCGTACCTCGGCGCCCGCCCGATCGTCGACGCGCTCGACCAGGGTGCCGACATCGTGATCACCGGACGCTGCGCCGACGCCGCGCTCTTCCTCGCGCCACTGGTGCACGAGTACGGCTGGGCGTGGGACGACTGGGACCGGCTGGCCGCGGGGACTCTGGTCGGTCATCTCCTGGAGTGCTCGGGCCAGACCGCCGGCGGGAACCTCAGCCGCGACTGGTGGACGGTCCCGCACCCGTGGGACCTCCCGTATCCGATCGCCGAGGTCGACGCCGACGGCACCGCGGTGATCTCGAAGCCGAAGGCATCGGGCGGGCGCGTCAGCTTCGACACGGTGCGTCATCAGCTCCTGTACGAGGTCCACGATCCGGAGCGCTACCTGTCACCCGACGTGGTCGCCGACTTCACGAGCGCGACGTTCCACGACGAAGGCGACGACCGGGTCCGGATCTCCGACGTCCGGGGCACACCCGCGACCGATACGTACAAGACGCTCTTCGCCCACCACGTCGGCTGGGCCGGGGAGACGCGCGTCGCGTTCTCATGGCCCGAGGCCCGCGAGAAGGCGACCGCCGCGGCCGCGATCTTCGCGCAGCGGGTCGCGAGCTCCGGGTTCGCGGTCGACGAGTGGTGCGTCGAGCTGTGGGGTGTCGACGCGTTGGGTGGCCCGACGGTTCCCGCGACCGATGCCGAGCCCGCCGAGGTCGTGGCGCGCGTCGCGTGGCGCTGTGCCGACCAGTTGACCGCAGGCCTGGTCGGTCGCGAGATGGTGCCCCTGACCCTCGGCGCCCCACCGGCAGGACTCACCGGCATGGGACGCGGCGCGGCACGTCCGACCGAGCTCCTCGGGATCTGGCCCACGCTCGTCGAGAAGTCGCTCGTCGACGACCACGTCGTCGTCGCCCTGGAGACGTCATGACGCGGCTGCGGCTCCACGAGCTCTGCGGGTACCGCGCCGGCGACAAGGGCGACATCTCCAACGTCGCGCTGTTCGCCGACGACGCCGAGGTCTACGACGTGATCGTGCGCGAGGTGACCGCCGAGCGCGTGAAGCAGCACTTCGGCACCTTTGTGACCGGGACCGTCGTGCGCTACGAGGCCGCCAACGTCCTGGCGCTCAACTTCGTGATGCAGGGGGCACTGGGGGGCGGCGGACCTCGCACGCTGCGCAGCGACAGCCTCGGCAAGGCCCTGGGTGGTGCGCTCGTCCGACTCGAGATCGAGGTGCCCGACGCGCTCGCCGACCGCAGAGCACCTCGACCCGACGTCAGCTGGGCGGAGACGATCATCGACCAGCTCCCCTGACCGGGGAAGCGTGCCGAGGCAGAATGCGTCAGATGAGCGCTCCCACCGACCTCAATGTCGGCGACGTCGTACCCACGGTCGAGCTCGAGACGGCGACCGGGAGTCCGGTAGAGCTGGGCGCGTTCCTGGAGCAGACGCTGCTCGTGGTCGCGATCCGGTACTACGGCTGAATCCCCTGTCAGGACTACCTCGCGCAGTTGCGCGAGGCGTACCCACGCATCCACGACCTCGGGGCCGCCGTGCTCACCGTCGGGACCGCGGCGGGCTGGCAGGCGGCTGCGCTCATGGACGCTTCGCGTGGACGAGCCGCACTGCCGTTCCCGTGTGTCGTCGACCCAGACCACAACGTGTACCGCACGTTCGGGTTCGGTCGGGTGCGGTGGTGGCAGTGGCTGACCCCCAGGCTGTGGCGGAACTACTTGCGTGCCTTCGGGCGGGGCAGCCGACAGGGCAAGGTCACCGGCGACGTGGGACAGCTCCCCGGAGTGGCGATCGTCGGGCGGGACCGGCGCGTGCGATATCTCTACCGCGCGCGCACGGTCGGCGACTACCCGCCGGTCGAGGCGCTGCTGGAGGCCCTCGACGAAGGTCGCCCGTGACCGACCGTCACACGACACGCGCTCGCGCGGCACGTATGCGGGCTTCGTAGAACTTCCCCAGGATGAGGAGCGCGCCAATCGTCTGGGAGATCGGCAGCGCGACGGTCGGATCGGGACCCCAGAGGTTCGGCCACTCGGCGAGCCACCACACAACTGAGGCAATGATCCAGACGGTGCACGCGACTTGGATCGCACGCTCGGCGTTCTTCGAGCCGATCGCGCCGAGGGCTGCGGTCGCGCCGTCGATCGGGAAGAAGGCCGGGAACACGGCCGCGACGGCACCGGCCGATGTCGCGACACCCTTGCCGCCGCGGAAGCGACTCCACACCGGGAAGATGTGCCCGGCGATGGCGGCCGTCGCGCCGGCGTAGGCGCCGTCGGGGCCGCCGATCGCCCACCCGATCAAGCCGGCGACGAACCCCTTCGCGGCGTCGATGATCATCACCGCGGCGCCCCAGCCCTTGCCCACGACCTGCGCCGTGTTGAGCCCGCCGGGGTTGCCGCTCCCGGCCGAGCGGATGTCGACCTTGCCGTGGGTCACGAGCCGGGTGACGAGCACCGCGGTCGGGAACGTGCCGATCAGGTATCCAACGACCGCAGCCGCGACGACGACAGAAACATCGTGCACGAGCGCGAGGCTATTCGCGCCGGGTTCTTGGCACGTTGACGTGCGCTCTGCGCAGCACCGCGTTCCAAGAACTCGATCTGGCGGCTCAGCCCCCGGAGACGTCCTTGGGCCGGGCCTTGCCGGCGCCGATCCACGGCATCATCGAGCGGAGCCGGTCGCCGACCTCTTCGATCGGGTGCTCGGCCGCCTTGCGGCGGAGCGCGTTGAACACCGGTCGACCGGCCTGGTTCTCGAGGATCCACTCCTGGGCGAACTTGCCGCTTTGGATCTCGTCGAGGATGCGGCGCATCTCGGCCCGCGTCTCGTCGGTGATGATGCGCGGACCGCGAGTCATGTCGCCGTACTCCGCGGTGTCGGAGATCGAGTACCGCATGTTGGTGATGCCTCCCTCGTAGATGAGGTCGACGATCAGCTTCACCTCGTGCAGCGTCTCGAAGTACGCCGACTCGGGCTGGTAGCCCGCGTCGACGAGCGTGTCGTAGCCCGCCTTGATGAGCTCGACCACGCCGCCGCACAGGACGGTCTGCTCGCCGAAGAGATCGGTCTCGGTCTCTTCCTCGAACGTCGTGTCGAGCACACCGGCACGCGTCGCGCCGACGGCCTTCGCGTACGCCAGGGCGGTGCCCTTGGCCTTGCCCGTCTCGTCGGCGGAGACCGCGACGAGGGCCGGTACACCGCCGCCCTCTTCGAAGGTACGCCGCACGAGGTGCCCCGGTCCCTTGGGCGCGATCATCCACACGTCGACGCCCCTGGGCGGCGTGATCTGGCCGAAGTGGATGTTGAAGCCATGGGCGAACGCGAGCGAGTCGCGCTCCTCGAGGTTCGGCTCGATGTCGGACTTGTAGACGCGAGCCTGCTCGGTGTCGGGGAGCAGCACCATGATCACGTCGGCCTCCTTGCACGCTTCCGCGGTGGTGAGCACGCGCAGCCCCGCACCTTCGGCCTTGCTCCACGAGCTCGAGCCCTCGCGGAGGCCGACGCGCACGTCGACGCCCGACTCCTTGAGGTTCAGCGCATGCGCGTGGCCCTGGGATCCGTAGCCGAGGACGGCGACCTTGCGCCCCTCGAGCAGGCCGGGGTCGGCGTCGGCGTCGTAGTAGATGGTCGCGGGCATGTGGGTGGTCCTCTCGAAACGTGCAGTTCAGGCCGTGCGGGTGCCCATCAGAGGCAGGGTGAAACGGTAGTCAGCCGGCAGGAGTCTTGACCGATCGAAGTCGGGCGGGGCGGCGGGTGAGCTTGGGCAGTGCGATGCGGCCGGTCCGCTGCAGCTCCAGGATGCCGAACGGTGCAAGCAGATCGGTCATCGCGTCGAGCTTGTCGGGCCGGCCGGCCACCATGATCGTGATCGACTCGTAGCCGACGTCCTCGATGCGCGCCTCGAAGATCGCGGCCAGCTCGGTGATCTGCGAACGCGCCTCGGCCGCCGCCTTCACCGTCACGAGCATCAGCTCGCGTTCCACGGCCTGCTCCGTCGAGAGCTCGACGATCTTGATCACCGGGATCAGCTTGTTGAGCTGCTTGGTGACCTGCTCGAGCGGTGCCGAGTCAGCGTCGACGACGATCGTCATCCGGCTGTAGCGCTCGTCCTCGGTCGGGCTGACCGCGAGCGACACGATGTTGAAGCCGCGCCGCGCGAACAAGCCGGCCACCCGCGTCAACACTCCGAACTTGTTCTCCACCAGCACCGAGAGGATGTGAAGCTGTCCGGTCGTTCCATCTGCATTCATGGCCATGGCTATCGACCTCCCCGCGTGTCGTGCGCGGGATCGAGGATGATCTCGTCGTTGTTCGTACCCGGCGCCACCATCGGGTACACCTTCTCCCGATAGTCGGTGCGGAAGTCGATCACCACCGGACGGTCGTCGATCGAGTTCGCCTTCTCGATCGTGGGCACGACGTCTTCGGGCGTGTCGACCCGGAACGCGACGCACCCCATCGCCTCGGCCCACTGCACGTAGTCGGGCAGATCCGGCGACAGGTACACCTCGCTGTAGCGCTCCTCGTAGAACAGCTCCTGCCACTGGCGGACCATGCCGAGGTACGCGTTGTTGAGGATCGCGATCTTGACCGGGATGCGCTCCGCGCTCGCCGTGACGAGCTCCTGAGCCGTCATCTGGAAGCAGCCGTCGCCATCGATCGCCCACACCATGCGCTCGGGCTTGCCGACCTTGGCGCCGATCGCGGCCGGCACGGCGAAGCCCATCGTGCCGAGGCCGCCGGAGTTCACCCACGTGTAGGGGTGGTTGAACTTCCAATGCTGCGACGTCCACATCTGGTGCTGGCCCACACCGGACGCGACGATCGTGTCGTCGGGCGTGTTGTCGCGCAGCATGTCGATGCAGAACTGCGGCTTCAGCGGGCCGTCGTCAGTCTGCTCGTAGACGAGCGGGAAGTCCTGCTGCCACCCGCGCACGCGCGCCATCCACTCCTCGAGGGTCGGCCACCGGCCACTGGTGCGATGCGCTGAAGGCGTGGTCTTGGCGCGGTCGGCCTTCGTCGCCTTCACCATCTCTTCGATCACGTACTTGCAGTCACCCACGATCGGCACGTCCGGGCGTCGCACCTTGCCCAGCTCGGCCGGGTCGATGTCGACGTGGATCACCTTTGCCTCGGGGGCGAAGCCGTCGAGCTTGCCGGTGACGCGGTCGTCGAAGCGCGAACCGAGCGCGACGAGCAGGTCGGCCTGCTGCATCGCGGTGACCGCGGTGTAGTTGCCGTGCATCCCGGGCATGCCCAGACACAGCTCGTGGTCGTCGGGGAACGCGCCGCGCGCCATGAGCGTCGTCACCACGGGGAAGCCCGTCATCTCGGCGAGCTGGCGCAGCGCGTCGGCGGCGCGGGCCTTGAGGATGCCGCCGCCCGCGTAGATCACCGGGCGGTGCGATTCGCCCATGAGCCGCACCGCGTCCTTGATCTGCTTGGCGTGACCCTTGAGGGTCGGCTTGTAGCCGGGGAGATCGACCGCGTCGGGCCAGTACCAGTCCATCGACTGGTTCGCGATGTCCTTGGGCAGGTCGACGAGCACCGGGCCGGGGCGGCCGGTGGTGGCGACGTGGAAGGCCTCCCGCACGATGCGCGGGATGTCGTTGGCGTCGGTCACGAGCCAGTTGTGCTTGGTCACCGGCATCGTGATGCCGACCGTGTCGCACTCCTGGAAGGCGTCGGTGCCGATCACCGAATACGGCACCTGCCCGGTGATCACGACGAGGGGGATCGAGTCCATGTAGGCGTCACAGAGCGGGGTGACCACGTTCGTGGCGGCCGGCCCGCTCGTCACCATCGCCACGCCCGGGCGCCCGGTCGCATGCGCGTACCCCTCGGCCATGTGGCCGGCACCCTGCTCGTGACGCACCAGGATGTGGCGGATCGACGAGTCGATGAGCGGGTCATAGACCGGGAGGATCGCCCCTCCGGGGAGCCCGAACATGACGTCGGTGCCCTCCATCTCGAGACTCTTGATGAGGGCCTGTGCGCCGGTGAGCAACATCTTCGTTCTCGCTTCGGTGAGTGGTGCAGACGGCCTGGTCGTGCCGCTGGCTGGATCCGTCCCCTGATCCAAGGTCCGGGATACAAAACGCCCCTCGCGGGAGCGAGGGGCGGAGGCGCACGCGCGCGTGATGCGGCGGGCGTGCGCTAGGTAACGACTACGAGCGTGAGATGGTGGCTGCGCATCAGGTGCCCAGTGTGACAGATGCCGAGGTGGTTCCGCAACACCTGTTTCGGTCGGGCGTTTCGCGTGGGTCAGTGCTGGTGCCGGGGGCACGAGTACGTCGTGCGACCACCCACCGTACGCCGGAGCAAGGGTGCACCGTCCTTCGGGCACATCCCACCCGGTTCGCGAGCAGCCATGAGGTCCCCCGTGTGCGATCCGCCCCGCTTGCCGAGGGTCCGCAGCGTCTGGCGGATCGACCGCGCCAGGCGCGCCTGCTCGCCCGCGTCGAGCGTGTTGGCCGGCCGGGCGGGATCGAGGCCGACGCGCCACAGGATCTCGTCGACGAGGAGATTCCCGAGACCGGCGACCCGCGCCTGATCCATGAGGACGGCCTTCAGCGGCGCACGCGAGCGCGCCACCACGCTGCGCAGCTGGGCGAGCGTGATCTCGATGGCGTCCACCCCGAGCCGGTCCTCGTCGGGATCGAGCTCGACCGCACCGAGGCGCCGCGGGTCGCGCAACGAGAGCCGCCCGCCGTCGACGAAGCGCACCGCGAATCGGTGCCACTCGGGCATGTCACGATTGCTCGCGTAGCGGAGCGGATCGCCGGCGGCGGCGCCGTCGATCACGACGCGCCCGCTCATCCCGAGATGCAGCCCGAGCACCGGACCGCCAGAGTCCTCGACCCCGTCGGTGTCGAGGAACAGCTGCTTCCCGCGCCGACGGGCCGCGACGAAGCTCCGACCGGGGAGCACGGCCCGGGCCGCACGCGGCGTGAGACCGCGCTTGAGGTACCAGGCGTCGGGAGCATCGACCGTTGTGATCTCCCGTCCGAGGCCTCGCGCCTCGATCAGCGCGCGGGCTTCCTCGGCTTCGAGGATCTCGGGCACCGACGGTTCCCGGGTCAGGTCCGCGGGGTCAGGCGTTCGTGATCGCGCCGCGTTCGGCGCCCTGCGCGAGCTTGGCGTACTTGGCGAGGAACCCGCTCGTGTAGCGCGGCTCAGGCGGCTTCCAGTCGGCCCGTCGCGCCTCGAGCGTCGCATCGTCGACCATGAGGTCGATCGTGTGCGCCTCGGCGTCGATCACGATGCGGTCGCCTTCGGCAATCAGCGCGATCGGGCCGCAGTCGACCGCTTCGGGCGCGACGTGCCCGACACAGAACCCGTGCGTTCCGCCCGAGAACCGACCGTCGGTGATGAGCGCGGCGTCGGCGCCACGGCCGGCGCCCTTCATCGCACCCGTGACCGAGAGCATCTCCTTCATTCCCGGGCCACCCTTCGGGCCCTCGTACCGGATCACGACGATGTCGCCGGCGTCGATCTTCCCGGCGAGGATCGCGTCCATCGCGAACTCCTCGCCGTCGAACACGCGCGCCGTACCGTCGAAGCGGAGCTGATCGAGCCCGGCGACCTTCACGACACTCCCGTTCGGGGCGAGCGACCCGGTGAGGATCGCGAGACCACCCTGGGTGTGGATCGGCTCCGACAGCGGATGCACCACGCTGCCGTCGGGACCCGGCGATTCGAGCGCGTCGAGGTTCTCGGCCATGGTCTTGCCGGTGACCGTGAGCACGTCACCGTGGAGCAGCCCGGCGTCGAGCAGGAGCTGGAGCACGACCGGCACGCCGCCGATGGCGTCGAGGTCGGTCATGTGGAAGCGACCGTGCGGCTTCATGTCGGCGATGTGCGGGACCTTCGCCCCGACGCGGTTGAAGTCGTCGAGCTCGAGCTCGACGTCGGCCTCGAAGGCGATGGCGAGCAGGTGGAGCACCGCGTTCGTCGAGCCACCGAGCGCCATGGTGACGGCGATCGCGTTCTCGAACGCTCCCTTCGTCATGATCTGGCGCGGGCGGATGCCGGCTTCGAGCAGACCCATGACGGCGCGCCCGCTCTCGTACGCGTAGTCGTCGCGGCGTCGATCCACGGCAGGTGCCGACGCGCTGCCGGGCAGCGACATCCCCAGGGCTTCGCCGATCGCGGCCATCGTGTTGGCGGTGAACATGCCGGCACACGAGCCCTCGGTCGGACACGCGCGCTTCTCTATCTCGCCGAGCTCGTTCTCGGTGAGCGAGCCCGCAGCGCAGGCGCCGACCGCCTCGAACACGCTCACGACATCGAGCGCCTGACCCTTGTAGTGGCCGGGCAGGATCGACCCGCCATACACGAACACCGACGGCAGGTTGAGCCGCGCCGCCGCCATCAGCATCCCGGGCAGGCTCTTGTCGCAGCCCGCGAAGTTGACCATCCCGTCGAATCGCTCGCTGTGCATCACACACTCGACCGAGTCGGTGATGATCTCGCGCGACACGAGCGAGCCGCGCATGCCCTCGTGACCCATGGAGATGCCGTCGCTCACCGCGATCGTGACGAACTCCAGCGGGAAGCCACCGGCGTCGCGCACACCCTCCTTGGCGCGCTTGGCGAGCCGATCGAGGGGCATGTTGCAGGGCGTGACCTCGTTCCAGCTCGAAGCGACACCGATCTGGGCCTTGCCCCAGTCGCCGTCACGCATGCCGACGGCCCGCAACATGGCACGCGCCGGGGCGCGCTCCATGCCGTCGGTGACATCTCTGCTGCGGGGCTTCATCTCACTCATGTCGCCAGCGTACCGACTCGGTGCCGAAGACCCATCGGTCATTGGCGGGAACGTACTGTGGCGGCCATGACGACCGTGCTCGTGGCCACCGACGACGGCGTGCAGCCGTTCGTCGACTCGGCGGCCGGTCCCCGCGAGCTCGCCGGACATCCCGTCCGCGCCCTGGCTCGGCGCCGCGACGAGTGGTGGGCGATCGCCGACGGGACGACCGTCGTGCGTCGCGACGCTTCCGGCGTGTGGACCGACGTCGCCACCGCCGACACCCACCTCACCTGCCTGCTCGCGGCCTCCGACGGCGCGTGGTGCGGCACCGCCGATGGGCGCCTGCTCCGCCTGCTCAGCGAGGCGTTCGCAGTGGTTGGGGGCTTCGACGCCATCCCGGGCCGTGAGACGTGGAAGGCCGTGGGCAGCCGGGTCCCCTACGTGCGATCGATCACGAGGACGGCGGACGACCGGTCGCTGCTCGCCAGCGTGCACGTGGGGGGCATCGCCCGCTCCGGGAACGGCGGCGCATCGTGGGAGCCGACCATCGACATGCAGGCCGACGTGCACGAGGTGCGTGCCCATCCGAGCGACCCCAAGGTCGTGCTGGCGCCGGCCGCGGTCGGCCTCGCGACGAGCCGAGACGCTGGCGCCACGTGGGATGTCACGACCGAAGGCTTGCATGCCACCTACCTGCGTGCTGTGACGTTCACGACCGACGGAGCGCTCGTGAGCGCGTCGGACGGCCCCTTCACCGATCGCAGCGCGCTCTACCGGTGGGACGTCGCCACCGGCGGACGGCTCACGAAGGTGGAGGACGGTCTCCCCGAATGGCTCGACGGCAACGTCGACACCGGTGCGCTCGACGCGCACCGCGACGCTGCCGCGTTTGCCGACGACGGCGGCACCGTGTACGCGAGCCCAGATGGCGGCGGATCGTGGACGCTGCTCGCACGGGACCTCGGCCACGTCAACGCTGTCGGCATCACCGCCTGAGCGGCAGGGCTTCACGCATCGCCGGTTCATTGCACCGTGAGTTGCGCTGAGCGAAAGCCACGGTGCAATGAATGGCGTCAGGCCGCGCGGAGCAACGCCGCACGCACCCGCTCGACGAACACCTCCGGGTCCGTCGTGCAGTCGTCCCACGTGACCGGGACGATGCTCCAGCCCGCGGCGACGAGCGCCGCCAACCGTCGACGATCGGCCACGTGCGCCAGCCGACCACCGTGCGCGACAAAGCCCTCCGCTTCGACCGCGACCTTGAGATTCGGCCACGCGAAGTCGAGGCGGAACGTGCGGCTCTCGCAGCGAACCGCGTACTGACGAACCGGTCGCAAACCGGCACCACGCAACAAGCGCCATACCTTCACCTCGAGACGCGACTCGGCCGGAGCCTGATCACGCTGCGCCAGCAATCGGCGCAGCCGCCCGGCACCTGCGCGTCCGCTGCCTCCGAGCGAAGCGGGACGGCGTTCGATCGTCGCCGGCGTCGTGAGCCCTCGATGCAGCACGTCCTCGAGCGCAGCCTCCAATGGCTCGCCGTCGAGGACTGCGGCGATGTCGACGATCATGCGCGCCGGGCTCGTCACCGGGACACGGTCGATCATTCGGCGATCGTTCCCGGTCACGGCTCCCCGGTGCACGACGACCGCGGGATTGCGTGGCGCCCGCTCGCCAGGCACCCAGAGCTCGACTCCGGCGTCTGCGGTCCGGGCATCGACCTTCCACAGGGCGGCCGCGGTGCCGTGCGATGCGACGCTCCCCTCGCCCGCCCAGAGGACTGCGGCCAGCGCCCGTTGCAACACGCTCGGCGGGACCAATGGCGATCGGTAGACCCGCGGGAAGACCCGCTCGAGCTCGCCCACGCGCACCCTGTGCGTCACTGCCGGCGCCATGATGCCGAGGCCGGCAAGCTGCGCATTGGTCGCGAGCCCGTGCTGGACCACGAGGAGATCGCGTAACCCTGCTTCATTGCACCGTGAGTTGCGCTGAGCGAAAGCCACGGTGCAATGAACGACCCGCGGCGCTCGTGTGACCCTCGCGGGTGTGACGACTACGACGAGAGGCGTTCGTCGAGGAGGCGGTTGAGGAGCCGGGGGTTGCCCTGGCCCTTGGTCGCCTTCATCGCCTCACCCATGAGGAAGCCGCGCTTCTTCTTGCGGGCCTTGTCGTCGCCGCTGCGGTAGGACTCGACCGTCTCGGCGTTCGCGGCGATCACCGCGTCGACCACCGCCGCGAGCTCGCCCTCGTCGCTGACCTGCGCGAGGCCGCGTTCCTCGACGATCTGCTTCGGGCGCTTCGGCTCACGCAGCGCCTCGTCGAGCACGTCCTTGGCGAGACCGCGCGAGAGCGTGCCGTCGGCGACGAGACCGACCAGCTCCGCGAGCCCGTCGGGCGCCAACGGGAGCACCTCCGCAGAGAGCCCGCTCTCGTTCAGATACGCGAGGACCTCCCCCGTGCACCAGTTCGCCACGTCCTTGGGGGTACCGGCCGAGAGTGCGACGACCGCGGCTTCGGCGTAGCCGGCGAGGCCAGGAACATCGACGAGGACCCGGGCATCGTGCTCGGCGAGGCCCCACTCCGCGACGAGGCGAGCACGCTTGGCCGCGGGCAGCTCGGGCAGCGAGCCCCGAACCCGGGCCCGCTGCTCCTCGGTCGGCGCGACGGGCAGGAGGTCGGGCTCGGGGAAGTAGCGGTAGTCGCTCGATCCTTCCTTGCTGCGCATGCCGTGGGTGGTGCCGTCGGCTTCGTCCCAGTGGCGCGTCTCCTGCGCGATCCGCTCACCGGCCTCGAGTGCCGCGATCTGCCGCTCGATCTCGTGGTCGATCGCGCGCCCGAGCGAGCGGAGCGAGTTCATGTTCTTGACCTCGACCTTCGTGCCCAGCTCCCCCGTGTCGCCGACGGGGCGCACCGACACGTTTGCGTCGACGCGCATCGAGCCTTCCTCCATCTTCACGTCGGAGACACCGATCGCGAGCAGCACAGCACGCAGCTCGGTCGCGTAGCCGCGCGCCTGCTCGGCCGACGTGATGTCGGGGCGACTCACGATCTCCATGAGCGGCACGCCGGCCCGGTTGTAGTCGATCAACGAGTGGTCGGCTCCGTGGATGCGCCCGCCCCCACCGATGTGCTGCGACTTGCCCGTGTCCTCTTCGAGATGGGCACGTTCGATGCGGATCATCGAGCCGCCGACGTCGAGGACGCCGTCGGCAAGGATCGGGTCCTCGTACTGACTGACCTGATAGTCCTTGGGCATGTCCGGGTAGAAGTAGTTCTTGCGGGCGAAGATCGAGCGCTCGGGCACGTTGAACGACAACGCTTCGGCGAGGCGCAACGCGAACTCGACCGTCGTGGCATTCAGCACCGGGAGCGAGCCGGGCAACCCGAGGCACACCGGACAGATGTTCGTGTTCGGTTCGGCGCCGAACTCATTCGGGCACCCGCAGAACAGCTTCGTCGCGGTCGAGAGCTCGCAGTGCACCTCGAGCCCGATGGTCGGCTGGTAGTCGGTCATGGTGCAGCCTCTTCGAGCACCTGCGCGACGCGGAACATCACCGGTTCACCGAGCGCCGGTGCGAGCACCTGCACACCGACGGGCAGGTTCGCGGCGCCGGTCCCCCACGGGACGCTCATCGCCGCGTGCCCGGCCAGGTTGGACGGGATCGTGCACACATCCGACAGGTACATCGTCAGCGGGTCGGCGGTCCTCGCGCCCACTTCGAACGCGACCGTCGGCGACGTCGGCGACAGCAGCGCGTCGCAACGCTCGTACACGCGTGCGAGGTCGCGGATGATGAGTGTCCGGATCCGCTGTGCTTGGCCGTAGTAGGCGTCGTAGTAGCCGGCCGAGAGGGCGTAGGTGCCGAGCATGATGCGCCGCTTGACCTCGGTGCCGAACCCCGCCGCGCGAGTGGCGGCGTTCATCGTCGCGACGTCTTCTGCGTCGACGCGCAGGCCATAGCGGACGCCGTCGTAGCGTGCGAGGTTCGACGACGCCTCGGCCGGGGCGATGAGGTAGTACGCCGACAGGCCGTAGACGGTGCTCGGGACCGACACCCGCTCCACGGTCGCGCCGGCGGCCTCGAGCGCAGCCGCCGCGGCTTCGACCGCGCCGCGTACCTCCGGTTGCACGCCGTCGACGTCGGTCAGCTCCTCGACGATCCCGATCCGCAGGCCGGCGACGCCGTCGCGCAACGTCGGCTCGAGCGTCGGCGGCGCGTCGGGGATGCACGTGGAATCGAACGGGTCGGGGCCGGCGATCACGTCGAGGAGCCGCGCTGCGTCCTCGACGGTCGTGGCGAACGGACCGATCTGGTCGAGACTGCTCGCGAACGCCACCAGCCCGTAGCGCGACACCACGCCATACGTGGGCTTCACCCCGACCACGCCGCACAACGCGGCCGGTTGGCGGATCGACCCTCCCGTGTCGGAACCGAGACCGAGCAGCCCGAACCCTGCTGCGACGGCCGCGGCAGAGCCGCCACTCGAACCGCCGGGAACCCGTGACGGGTCGTGCGGGTTCCGCGTCGGCCCGAACGCCGAGTTCTCGGTCGAGGATCCCATCGCGAACTCGTCGAGGTTCGTCTTGCCGAGCACGACGCCGCCGGCGCGCTTGATGCGATCGACCACGGTCGCGGTGTACGGCGGACGCCAACCGTCGAGAATGCGAGACCCGCAGGTGGTCGGCGTGCCCCGCACGCACAGGTTGTCCTTGAGCACCACCGGCACGCCGGCGAGGGGGCCCGGGTCATCGCCTGCCGCGACGGCGGCATCGACCGCGTCGGCGGCTCCACGGGCGTCGTCGCCCAGCACGAGCAGGAACGCGTGCAGCTCCGGGTCGCGCGCTTCGATGTCGGCGATGCGCTCCTCCACCACGTCACGCGCCCGCTGGGTGCCGGACCGCACGGACGCGGCGAGATCGGTGGCGGGGGCGCTCACGGGGCGTCGAGGATGCGAGGAACGCGGAAGCGCCCGTCCTCGGCGTCGGGGGCCGCGGCGAGCACCTCGTCGCGATCGAGGGTTGGCCGCACTTCGTCGGCCCGCAGCACGTTCACGAGCGGCAGCGGGTGTGCGGTGGGCTCGACGTCGCCGAGCTCGAGGGCCGACACGTCGCCCGCGTGGTCGAGGATCACCCCGAGCTCGCCCGTCAGGCGCTCGACCTCTTCGGGGGTGAGCGCGAGCCGAGCCAGGCGGGCCACATGCTCGACCTCTTCACGTGTGATCGGTTCAGCCACGCTGGCGAGTCTACGGGCGGGTCTACGAGCGGACCGCTGCTGCAGGTCCGTTCGTCCTCCGCAGGTAGGGATCGTCGGCTCGTCCGGCCTGGCGCCACCACCCCTCGGGCGCTGCGCTCCACGCCGGGTCGTCGACGATGCAGTCGACCGGGCACACCGGCAGGCACTTACCGCAGCCGCTGCACAGCTCAGGCACGATCACGAGGGTCACGCCGTGGGCGAAGATCGCGCCGAAGCCCGCCGGGCACGCGCGGACGCACTCGTCGCACACAATGCACTCCGAACCCACGATCCGGAGTGGCGCGTGCCTCCACGTCGCCTTTCGCTCGCGCCGGTCAATGCGCTCGGCCCGATTGTGTGTGCGGCTGGCAGTGGACA
>JALHSW010000568.1 GCA_022865365.1 Acidimicrobiia bacterium
ACGACCTGGTCGTCGTCGATGGTCTTGAAGACGATGTCGCCGCCGTCGGCCTGCAATGCAGGCCGGATGGCCTCGATCGCCGAGAGGACGTCGGCTTCCTGGCTGGTCGTGGCGGGCATGCTGAACTCCGAGCGGTTGGTGGGTCGACGCCCTCAGTATCCCACGGCTTCCCTCCCTCGAGCCTGTTTGTGCACTCACGGGGCCTCTGGCCCCGGTGAGCGCACATGCTCGTCAGGGGACAGAGTGCGCTCAGCCGGTCGGCGCGGTAGGTGCCGGTGTCCTGGGAGTGGTGGTCGTCGTGGTCGGCGCCTTCGCCGGGAGACCGGCGGCGCGCCGCGCCCGGCGGTACGCACCGACGTCGGCGACTTCTTGGCCGACAAAGAGGTAGAGGCGGGTGGGGTCGCCCAGCCCGTACTCGTGGTCGCCACCGGCCGAAACGGCCCGTGCAACCAGATCGTCGAGCGAGGCGTCGGCCCAGTCGATCGCGGCCGCCGCCTTCCGGGTGACCGCGAGCTGGGTGATCGGGGGCGGCACCGCACTCGGGTCAACCTCGGCGGCCGGCTCCTGGCACACGTCGAAGCTCCCGAGGTCGGACCAGCGTCGGAAGACCTTGGGCAGGAAGATCCGGGCCAGGGGCACGATCGTCTCGACCGACCGGCGGGCGCTCACGCCGGCCGGGTCGATCGGCTCGACGTAGATCGCGAGGTGCCCGCCGTGGGTCGACTGCTGGTAGTAGGGCCGCCGTTGGATCGACGCGCGGGTCGTGCGGAGCCCGAGCCCGCGCAGCTGGTCGTCGAAGAGCTTCGCGAGCTCGTCACGCCCCGCCGGCGGCAGGTCGAGCTGGTCAGATCCCACACTGACACCGGCAGCAGCGGACGAACCCCCGACACCACCGCTGCCCGTGCTCGACCCGACGATGACCGTCGCGACACCGACCGCGACGAGCGCCGCGAATCGCAGCCTTCCGTGGCGTCCCAGGGATCAGCCCGTGAACAGGGGTTGGAGCTCGACGGCGGCCGGCGCCGCGCAGGCCAGCCCCGCCACGGCCAGCCCGAAGACCTGGCCTAGGAAGTCGCTATTGTCGAGCGTGAGCGTCGCGGTTGCCGTGACGCCCGTCGCGGGGTCGACGCGGAACACGGCGGACAATAGCAAGGGGGTTCTACCCGTTAACGCGGAGAGACCGACGCCCCAGAGGACGCCGGTCGCGTCGTAGTCGAGACCGCTGGTCTGATTAACGTCGAGACCGGTGGTTCCACCCACGCCCTTGAGGTCCACGATCTTGAAGAGGTCGGCCGTGGCGGTGTCGACCCGATCGAGTCTCGAGATGGGGGCGGGGCCGGTCGCTACCTGGGTCCCGGCCTGCACCTCGGTGCACGTCGCCGCGAGCCCGCCGACGAACCGAGTGTCCTGGCCGCCGACCAGCGTCGCGTCGGCGTTGGCCGGGTTGACCTTCCAGAGGCAGAAGTTCTTCGAGCACCCAGAGGTGGAGGGATCTGTGGGGTTGAACGAGTAGAGCCAGAGGTTGCCGGCGGCGTCGAACGTCATGCCGCCGTTGAACATCACGGGCAGGTCGCCCACGACGACCTGGGCGCCGGTCGCGGTGTCGACCTTCACCAGCGCCGCAGGGCCAGGCTTGGTGTCTACCGACGTGGGGATACGGTAGGCGTAGAGCGTGCCGTCGGGAGCGAAGGTG
>JALHSW010000569.1 GCA_022865365.1 Acidimicrobiia bacterium
CCAAGCTGCGAAGCGAGCATCGGTGGCGACCACGTCGCCGCGACGTCGACCGCGAGGTACGGCGTGCAGCCGGCGCCTACGGCAACCGCGAGCAGATCGACCGTGACCGGGAGCTCGTGCTCTACGATCCGCTCCACACTGCGGGCTGCCCGTCGTTGACGAACTTCGCCCAGCGGACGGGCAATCACGGTCGGCATCGAGGGTAGGGACTGTGCGACGCGACGGAGAACGCCTCGGGAGAACCCAGACGTCGTGGAGGCTCCGAGCTCAGTCGCACGGACGGTCGTTCCGGCACGACGCGCTCGATACGCGAGCGGGATCGCCACGAGCATCCCCCACGCTGCACCGAGCAGGATGACCGCGAGACTGCTCACTCGTCGACTCCCGCGTGCACGATGCGACGCATCCAGAGCGCCGCAAGCGCCTCGCAGGTGAGTCCGGCAACCAGACAGGCACGGCCACCGCCGCTCCCGATGAGCGCGTCGACCGACGTCGGATCGGCGATCGCGCTGAACATCAGGTACGCGAGTGGAGCACCACCCACCACGACGGCGGACAGGCGCGCCTGCGCAGAGAGAGCGCGCGCCTCCGCGGTGGCGCCGAGCCGCTCGCGGAGTGACGCGGCGAGGCCGTCGAGTGCGTCCGCAGATCGTCCGCCGATCGTCGCGGCTACGGCGAGCGCGCCGGCCGCCGCCCGAACCGCGGGCACCGGTCGCTCCTCCGGCCACGCTGCGAGCGCATCGGCGAGTCCGACGCCGAGCGCGGCACGGGCACGTACCCGACGGACGTCGGCCGCGAGCGGACTGTCGACCGCCAACGACTCGAGCGCGTCACCGATGCTCGCTCCGCCTCTGAGCGCGGCGGCCACCTGCTCGAGCCCACCGGGAAGCGCCGCTACGAATTGCTGTTGCGCGCGGGTTCGAGCGATTCGCAGCGCGACGGGCCCGGCTGCCACGACAGCGAGAGCGGCCGGGATGGCGAGACCGGGCGCGATCGCGAGCGCGACCATGACTGATGCCACGACGGCACCGACCACGAGCTCACCGGCACCTTCCGGCTCGAGATCGACGCCGGCGTCCGCGAGCGCACGCCCGAGCCACGCACGTGGCCGCGCCGGAAGGCGCCAACGCGACTGCGCGCCGAGGCCCAGGACACGGCGCCCGGCGCCCGAACGCCGCGCCGCACGCCCGAGCGTGACCGACAGTGCGCCTCCACCGATCGCCACGAGCACGGTCATCACAACCACCAACCGGGATCGGGCGGCGGCGCGTCGGGTCGGCGCGGAACACGACCCGGCGGCTCGACCGGAGCGAGGCCGTCGTCTTGCCGCTCGAACAGCGCGTGCAGCCGTAGACCGGAACAACTCGAGGCACCATCATCGGCGGCGCCGGAGCGGAGCTCCCCGATGGCCTCGACCCGGCGCGTCCCGTCTCGAAGGCGAGCGACGTGCACGACGACGTCCAGCGCTGACACCACCTGCGCCCGGATTGCCGCGATCGGAAGACCGACGCCCGCGAGGAGCACGAGCGTCTCGATGCGGGCCAACGATTC
>JALHSW010000005.1 GCA_022865365.1 Acidimicrobiia bacterium
TAGCGGCCGCGCACCTCCAGGGTCCCATGTTGATCATGCATGTGATGGACCACCTCCCTTCTCTGGTGACATCAGATGTAGCACGTCGCGCCATCAGACGCGCGGCGATTCCTCACCCGAATCCGGGGGTGGCTCGGACGTTGGCGGTTCAGCGGGCGGCCCGATCGCACCGATCGCGCGGAGGTACGAGAGCTGGGTCTCGACCACGCCGTGGACCTGTTCGGGGAGGTAGGCTTCGCCGGTCGCGGCGGCCCGATCGAGGATGTAGGCGACCTGCTCGGCGCCGCCCACGATCACCGGGCCCCGAGGCGTGCGGCTCGACCCGTTCTGGGACACACCCTTGCGCTGGAAGAACTCGAGCTGGAACTCGAGAATGCGGCGGACGTCGCCCGGGGTGAGCGTCGCGGCGACGTCGTCGGGCACGTGCTCGACGACCCACTCGAGCGCGTCGTCGGGGTCGAAGATCGCAGCCGGCGGAGCCTCCCCGATGCGACCGGCCTCGCGAACGACGAACACCGCGGCAATCGCCACCACGAGACCGAACACGAGGAAGCCGGCGACCAGGGCCATGCGAGGAGGCTAGGCGGAGCCCGCGTCCGCCCCGGCCGTGGCGGCGATCACGCGTGGCAGCAGCGTCATGGCCACGAAGGCAACGAACGTCCCGGTGATCACCAGCAGCAGGAACGGAACGCCCGCGAGTGGTTGGTCGCGCAGGACCCGCGAGAGCCCGACGCCGGGCTCGAACACGACCGTGACGGCTGCGAGCAGGGCACCGAGATCGAGGACGACGTGCACCGTGCTCGGTGGGGTGTCGAGGCGCCCGAAGCACCCGCACGACGCGATCGGCGCATGGCGCGCGAGTGCCACGATCACGAAGCCGCTGAAGGCCAGGTAGGAGAGCGCGACGAGGATCGCCGACACGCGATCCCCGCGCACGAGCGCCGAGAGTCCGACGGCCGCTTCGACGAGGCCGCCGAGGCGGACCGCGAACGGCGGAACCGGAACGCCCAAGCCACGCAGCGCGTGTGCCGTGTCCGTGGGGCGCCACGCCTTCGCCAGGCCGCCCACCAGGAGCAGCGTGGCGGCGATCGCGAACGGCCCGGCTGCGAGCGTCACGACGCGGAACCGATGCCGGCGTCGGCCCGCGCCTTGCGCACCATCGCGACCATCTCGTCCCACGTCGCGGCGAATCCCTCACCCACGATCTGCGCGCTCGGGCCGTCGACGTACGCGAAGTGCGGCGCGAACTCGGCATCGTACGCATCCCACGTCGGACTCGACATCACGACGGGGACGCCGGCGGGTGCGAGCGGGCGCAGCCGGGCAGAGCTCTCGGCCTCCTCTCCCTTGGTGACGATGACGACGCGAGCGTCGCCGGGAACCGGGTGGTGAGTGGCGTCGGCGAACGCAGACCAGAACTCCGCACACATCGTGCATGTGGAGGTCAGGAAGGCGACGAGCGTGGCGTGGGGCGCGCCGCTGACCGCGATCGAGATCGCGTCACCCGTCGGCGAGACGCCCACGACATCGGGAGTCTCGCGCGGCGCGCCTCGTGCTTCGGTTCGGGGCACGACAACTGCCTGTTGCGTGGCAACCGCGGGGTCGGCATCGAGACCGGCCCCGAGGCCGCGCAACGAACGGAGGATCTCCCCCTGGCCGCGGAGCAGCCCCGCCACGAGGACAGCGAGCAGAGTCACCACCACGGCGAGGAGCGCAACGAGGACGGCCATCTGCGCCCGATTGTTGCACTCCCCCTACGACCGCAGGCCAACGGCGGCGGATCGCCGCTCCGCCTGAGGTTGACACAGAGGAGCCTCCGCAACCGTCGCTCTACGAAGTGTCTGTCGGCGCCTCCGGGTGATCGGCGAGCGCCGCG
Organism: Acidimicrobiia bacterium; assembly: GCA_022865365.1. Classification (GTDB taxonomy): domain Bacteria; phylum Actinomycetota; class Acidimicrobiia; order IMCC26256; family PALSA-555; genus JALHSW01. Next base: position 1,877 of record JALHSW010000005.1, read on the forward strand.
TACCACTTCGTCACGAACCGTTCTCGGTGGACGTCGATGAAGGCGCGCTTCCTCCGACGGCTCTCGTCTCCTCCGTAGGAGCCTCCTTCGTGATGCTCGACGACCGCCGCGGGCTGCACGATGACCCGGTAGCCCCGTGCTCGAGCCTCGAACGCAAGGTCCACGTCTTCGTAGTAGGCGGGATGGAAACGGTCGTCGAAGCCATCCATCGCCTCGAAGAGCTCACGGCGAACGAGCAGGCAGGCCCCCGAGCAGTAATCGACGTCACGAACGGACTGGAACTCAGCTCGGCCCGGTTCGGCGCCCCGACCGTGCTGGCTGGTGTGGCCGTCGCGCCAGACGGAGGAGCCGCACTCCTGGAGCGTCCCGTCGGGGAAGACGACGCGAGCACCGACGACGCCCACATCCGGATCGGCGTCCGCCGTCCGCACGAGCGCCTCGAGCCAACCCCCGCGCACGGCGGTGTCGTTGTTGAGCAAGACGACGTAGCGCCCGCGCGCGACATTCGCACCCGCGTTGCACGAGCGGAGGAACCCCGCGTTCGCCGGGTTCGTGACCACGCGCACACCGTTCGCTGCCCGCAACATCGCGGGCGTGTCGTCGAGCGACGCGTCGTCCACCCCCACCACCTCGAAGGAGACACCTTCGGTGTGCGCGACGATCGACTCGAGACACTGGCGCGTGAGA
>JALHSW010000570.1 GCA_022865365.1 Acidimicrobiia bacterium
CTGGGCTCGTTCGACGCCGACGTGCGTCGAACGATGGCGCTCATTGGTGCCCGCTCGATCCCGGAAGTGACCCGAGACCTGGTTTCCTGAGCGCCCGACGCCCTCGCAGGGGCTGGTCGGCGAGCCGCGTGCACTCGAGGGCCGGGTGCACTCGGGGGTAGGTGTCACACGGGGGTGGCATGGTGTCCCCATGGGCATGAACGAACATACGTTCGATACCGTAACCGAGGACGGACCCGAGGACGGACCCGAGGCTGGGCTCGTCTACCGGGAGCTGGTCGACGAGCTGCGGACGCAACCCACGGAGTGGCTGCGCGCCGAGCACCGCTCGGCCGTGCGTGAGCAGCGCCGGCTCAAGGCGCGTGAGCTCGCGATCCTTTCGGTGCTCGACGAACGCAGATCGATCCCGGAGCCCACTCCCGGGATGAGCGCTCGCGCCGTGCGCGACAGCCTCGAAGTCGCGCGCGCCTTGGAGTCGCTCCCGGCGATCGCCGAAACCGCGCACTCTGGCGCGCTGTCGTGGGATCAGCTGAAGCCGATGGTGGAGATCGCGACTCCCGAGAGCGATGCCGAGTGGGCTGAACGCGGCCCCACATGGGCACCGGCGGATCTCCAACGCCGAGCCCGCGCCGCGAGGGTCGTGACCGCCGAGGACGCCGCGGCGCGGCGCGAGGCGCGTGAGCTGCGGTGCTGGTCCGATCCCGACGCGGGAATGGTCGCGGGCCGGTTCCGGCTCCCCGATGTCGACGGGGTGCTGGTGAAGTCGATTCTCGAGGAGATGGCAGAGCGGATGCGTCCCGCCAAGGGTCAGCCCTGGGATCGTCTCGAGCACCGGATGGCCGACGCGTTCGTCGACCTCTGCCAGAACTATGCCGACGTCACCTCCACCCGAAGGCACCGCCCCCTCGTCGTGGTGCACACCAACGGCGAGTCGGCTGAGGTCGACGGGATCCCCCTTGCCACCGAGACCTTCGAGCAGCTCAGCGACGGCGCTCGCGTGGTCGAGCAGCGCGACGACGCGCCGGTCGTCGACTACGGCACCGGGCGCTTCGCGATCCCGGCCGAGCTCACTCGCATCCTCGAGCACCGCGACCCCCACTGCCGCTACCCGGGCTGTGAACGCACCCGGCGCCTCGAACGCCACCATCTCACCCCGGTTGGGTGGAACGGGACCACGAGCCGTAGCACCGTCGTGCGGCTCTGCGCCGAGCACCACCACCGCATGGAACCCCACGGCACCGAACGCCTCGTCGGCGACCCCGACCAACCCGACGGCCTCCGCCTCATCCAAGGCGGCGCCGACGCCCGAGCCGGCCCCGCCCCGTGATCCCGAGCCGGCATCGCTCGCGTTCCGGTACCGTCACACCCGATGACGGAGCAGGCATGACGGAAGACGAAGCATGACGGAACAGAAGGTCGAGCAGGTCTGGGAGACGCCCTCGCTCGACGAGATCCCGGTGCTGAGCCGGGCTCACGTCGAGGCGATGGAGTCCTCCGACGACGACATGATCTGGGTGCAGGCCGGGATGCATCATGTCCTGCTGCGCACCATCGGGCGCAAGAGCGGTGCCGAGCACAAGGTCGCGCTCCCGACCTGGCTCGATCCCGAGGGTCGTCGCGTGGTGGTCGGTTCCTACGCGGGCGCCCCCGGGCACCCGTCCTGGTACCTGAACCTGCGCGATCGCGACGCAAACCCCGAGGTGCTGTGCCGCGTGCAGGGCGGGCAGCAGTTCTGGTCCGAGCACGAGATCCTGGAGGGCGACGAGTACGACCGGATCTGGAACCTGCTCGTCGCCGATCGGGCCTGGTACGACAACTACCAGGCCAAGACCGAACGCCGGATCGCCCTGGTGCGTCTCCCCGAGACACGCCTCGTCTGATTCGCCTTGATGAAGGTCGCCCGGGCGCATGGCCGCGCTCGCCGACCCGCAGGGCGCGATGTTCTCGGTGATCAAGCCGGCCCAGCCGGCCGACTCACCGGAAGGATCCCGGCCAAGGCGAACGTGGTGAGGAGCTCGCCGAGCTCCTCGTCGGCGAGGCGTGCGTCGAAGTCGGCGACCGAGTTCAGCAGCCCGAACGCGGCGTGGACGGTCGCGCGCAGCGCCCGATCGCCGAGGTCCGGTCGGAGCTGCGCGATGACGTCACCCCAGATCTGCGCGTAGAGGCGTTGGTTGCGGCGGAGTCGCCGTCGATCATCGACCGGCAGGTTGTTCGCCTCCTGGCCGTAGACCGCGATGATCGCTCGATCGCGCAACGCAAACTCGACGTGGGCTCGGATCAGGTCGTCGAGCGCGGCTTCGGGGCTCGACGCGTCCCGAACGACCTGACGCGCGCCGACGAGCAGCGCGTCGACGACGCGGTCGAAGAGTGCGACGAGCAGCTCGTCCTTGTTCTCGAAGTGTCGGTAGATGGCGGCGCCGCTGACGCCCGCCGCGGCCCCGATGTCGGCGATGCCGACCGAGTGGAAGCCGCGCGCCGCGACGAGCTCGGCGGTGGCGTTGAGCAACCGTTCCCGTCGCTCCCGACCGCGAGCGGTACGGGAGCGCGCGGCGCCGGAGCTCGCGGTACGGGGGGAGAGGTTCGGGGCGGGCGGGCTCACGTCAGTACGACTTGGGGAGCCCGAGCGACTGTTGCGCGACGAAGTTGAGGATCATCTCGCGACTGATCGGAGCGATCCGCAGGAGCCGCGCCAGACCCCAGAGGTCGGCGAGCCCGTACTCGGTCGCCATGCCGTTGCCCCCGTGGGTCTGGATCGCCGCGTCGAGGCAGTGCAGGCCGGCCTCGGCTGCCGCGTACTTCGCCATGTTCGCCGCCTCGCCCGCAGCCACACGGTCCGCGTCGTGGTCGTGCAGCCACGCGGCCTTCGCCGTCATCAACCGGGCCAGCTCGAGCTCGATCTTCGCCTGCGCGAGCGGGTGGGCCACGCCCTGGTGCGACCCGATCGGCACGCCCCAGACCGAGCGGTCACGCCCGTACTCCGACGCCCGCTCGAGCGCGTACCGCCCGATGCCGGCCGAGATGGCCGCTCCGGTGATCCGCTCGGGGTTGAGCCCGAAGAAGACCTGCCGCAGTCCTGCACCCTCGTCGCCGAGGAGTCGGTCCCGGGGCACCTCCACGTCGTCGAAGAAGAGGAGGAACTGCTTCTCGGGCGCGATGATCTCGACGGGGATCTCGGTTCGCTCGAGCCGCGGGTCGCCGGTGTCGACGATGAAGAGCGAGAGCCGGGCGCGTCCGGTCTCCTCGTCGGTGCCAGAGCGGGCCACGACGAGGACGGCCGCGGCTTCGTCGACCCCCGAGATGTAGGTCTTGGTGCCGCGGAGGCGGTAGACGTCGCCGTCGCGTGTCGCACTGGTCGAGAGGTTGTGACTGTTCGATCCGGCGTCGGGCTCGGTGATCGCGAACACCATCTTCTCGCCCGACGCCAGGCCGGGGAGCCAGGTCGC
>JALHSW010000571.1 GCA_022865365.1 Acidimicrobiia bacterium
TCGCCGTCGAGCAGGTTCACGGCGAACGCCACGGGCCGCAGCGTAGGTCAGGGTGCGCGAGGGCGCGCCGGTAGTGTGCCGCTCGTGACGTTCGAGTCGGTGACCGCAGGTTGGGAGCCACCGCCGCGCGTGGAGACCCGGATGCGCCTGCTCACGTGGAACCTGTGGTGGCGCTTCGGGCCGTGGGAGGCGCGCCAACCCGCGATCCTCGAGACGCTTGGCCGCGTCGATGCCGACGTTCTCTGCCTCCAGGAGGTCTGGGAGACGCGCGGCGGCGAGTCGCAGGCCGAGGCGATCGCGGACGCGCTCGGCTACCGACACGTGTACGCCGCCGGGCTCGGGCTCGACCTCGCGGAGGAAAGCATGGGGAACGCTGTCCTCTCGCGCTGGCCGATCACGGGTGCACGTGCCATCGCGCTCCCGGCACCGCCCGGGCTCGATGAGTTGCGTGGGGTGCTGCGGGCCGACATCGACGGTCCGCGCGGACCGTTCGAGGTGTTCTGCACCCACCTCAACTGGCGCCTCGACCAGAGCCACGTGCGCCAGCAGCAGGTCGCCGCGATCTGTACGGTCATCGCGGAGACGCGCGAGCAGCGCACCTACCCCGCGATCCTCTGTGGCGACTTCAACGCCGAGCCCGACTCGGCGGAGATCCGCCTGCTCACCGGTGACGCGGCGGTACCCACGCCCAAGCTCGTCTTCTTCGACGCGTGGCGGGTCGCCGGCGACGGTGGCCCGGGCTGGACCTGGTCGCGGCTCAATCCGTTCACCGCGGCCGACCCCGAACCTGATCGACGCATTGACTTCGTGTTCGTGGGGTATCCACACGCCGAAGCCCGCGGCGAGATCCTGAGCACCCGGGTCGAGGGGGTCGAGCCCGTCGGGGGTGTCGTACCGTCGGACCACTACGCGGTGTGCACCGAGATCCGGTACTGAGCGAGATTCGCCGCGATGACGAGGCTGCCATGACGAAGCTGCCATGACGAAGCTGCTGGAGCAACTGCGGGTGACACCGGGGAAGCCGGTTCGCCTGGCCGATCGCGACACCAGGGACACGCTCGGGCTCGACGGCAAGGACGCCGCGTCCGACCTTCTCGAGCAGCTGAGCGACGACCTCGACGGGCTCCACGCCCGCCTCTGGGCCGAGGCGTCGCGCTCGGTCCTGCTCGTGCTGCAGGGGATGGACGCGTCCGGCAAGGACGGCACGATCCGTCGGGTGCTCTCGGGTCTCAACCCCCAGGGTTGCCAGGTCGCCGCGTTCAAGTCGCCCAGTGACGGCGAGCTGGCGCACGACTACCTCTGGCGCGTGCACCAGGCCTGCCCCGACCGGGGGCACCTCGGAGTGTTCAACCGCTCGCACTACGAGGACGTGGTCGCGGCCCGCTTGTTCGGCGTGGTCTCCCACGAGCAGTGCCGTCGGCGCTACCGCCATCTGCGGGACTTCGAGCGGATGCTGACCGACGAGGGCACCACCGTGGTGAAGGTGTTCCTCCACCTGTCGAAGGACGAGCAGCGCGAGCGCCTCCAGGCCCGACTCGACGACCCGGCGAAGGGCTGGAAGTTCAAGCTCGCCGATCTCGACGTTCGCAAGCAATGGGACGACTACCAGAAGGCGTACGAAGAGGCGCTCACCGAGACCTCGACCGAGCATGCGCCCTGGTGCGTGGTGCCTGCCGACCGCAAATGGGTCCGTGACGTCGCCGTCTCATCGTTGCTGGTCGAGACCCTGCGGAACCTGGACCCCAAGATCCCCGATCCCGAACCGGCGCTCCGCGGGATCCGTGTGGAGTAGGAGCCAGATGAGGCTCGTGATGCCGACTGGCCGAACGAGGGTCGGATCGGCAACAATGGTCATCTGATGGCGGTCGAGTCCCGCGATTCAATCTCTCTCAAGCCGGCTGAGCTCGATGAGCTCGGCCAGTTCGTTCAGACGGTTGGCCTCCCCGTGGCCGACGCGCACTTCGACACCGCGGTCGAGCAGTTCCCGCTGGTGACGATCTGCACCGAGGACGACGAGCTCCATGGCTTCCTGTTCGGCTCCCTCGAGCGGGTCGGTGGGACCCCATGCATCCTCTGGGGCCTCGGTGCCGTGCGGAAGAGCCGCAACGCCCGGAGCACGCTCGAGGGCCTGGTCGGCGAGCTCTACCGCCGGGCTGCGATCTCGTTCCCGGACGAGGACGTGCTCGTGGCCGGGCGCATCGCCCACCCCGCGGCCTACTCGCAGTTCACGGTGCTGATCGACGTGTGCCCGCGACCGAAGTACGACCCCAACGGCGAGGAGCGGGCCTGGGGCCGGCGTCTCGCTCGCCGGTTCGGCTGCGACGCCCGCTACGACGACCGCGCGTTCAAGGTGAAGAAGGGCAAGGGGACCGAGGCGGTCTTGGATGCTCGCCACGTGAAGCTCGGCGGCAAGGCGGCCACCGACCTCGTGGGTGTGGTCGACCCGGCGAAGGGCGAGGCGATGATCGCCTACGGCTGGGCCATGGCCGAGCACCTCGCCGACGGCCTCCAGCCCCCCAAGTAGCGCCTTCCCCTCAGCGTTCTTGCGTCAGGGGAGCTGCGCCGCCAGCGCCTCGGGCGTCGTGACCGGTGCTCGACACGCGAAGTGCTCGCACACGTACGCGGTTGGTCGACCGTCGACGAGCGGGCGGTCGGCGAGCAGCGGCGAGAGGTCGGCGCCGGTGCCCGGCGCCGCGGTGAGGCGGACCGCATTCGGCAGGAACCGACCCGTCACCTCCGCGCAGAGCGCCGCGGTCGCGGGGTCGTCGGGATCA
>JALHSW010000061.1 GCA_022865365.1 Acidimicrobiia bacterium
CGACCCCGGCCAACAACGCCACCCTACACGAACATACGTTCGCTGTCAAGCCCGGCCGACGATCGACCCGGGGCGGGTTCACGCCGAGGACATCGGGCACCAACGGGTGCATCCCACACTTACGACGTAGAGCCGCCATCGGGCCGCCGGCCGCGATCGTGGTCCCGCTCGGCGAGCTTCTTCAACGTGCGCAGCTGCTTTCGCATCATGACGAGGTCGCCGAGCGGCGGCACGTGGCGCATGAGGCGCGCGACCCGGGGGTACCTCACGACCACCTTCACGGTGATGCGCGACATCTCGTCGGCTCTGGGGACAATTCGGTAGGTGACGGCCACCTCTCCGAACACCGACTTCTTCGCGTGGAGGGTGAGCGACCGGTCAGGCTCGAAGCCGGCGATCTCGAACATGATCATGGCGCGCTGGCCGAGAGCGACATCTTCGAGTCCGGGGGTGAGCTCGCGTGGGCTGCGGCGGCCCCAGTTGTCGATCCAGTCGTAGCTGTAGGGGGCGACGCGCAGCTGGCCGAGCCAGCGCCACACGAGCGGTGCCGGGGCGTCGACGTCGATTGCCCGGTACGCCGACTGCTCGGGCTCCGGCATCACGTCATCACACGGATACCAAGCCGCACGTTCGGCTTCGGTCTCGCCCCAGGTGTACCCGATTCGTGGCACCGGCACCGACCCTATCCACGGTCGCATGGACCTGCGTCCCTCAGCGCCCGATCGGACGGGTGAGAGGCGCACGGGAGACAGGGGGCCGGGCGCCGCCGCTAGCCGTCGGCCGACGCGCCCGTGCGCCAGTCGGGGATGCTCGGTGCGTTCTTCTCGAGCGACCGGAGGTAGTCGGTGACCTGGCGGACCTGCTCCGCGGTGAGCGTGCCTCCGTAGTCGAGACCCCACGCCGACATGTCCGTCCCGGAGATGCCGGCGGAGATGAGCGCCTCGATCTGGGCGTCCGTCGTCGACGACAGGAACTGCTTGGAGTTCAACGTCGGCGCGTCTCCACCACCCCCGCCGTTCTCGCCGTGACATTCGGCGCAGTTCGTGGAGAACAGCCCCCGACCGAGCTTGATGTAGTCGACCCGTTGCGACTGCGCCGCGTCGGCTCGCAGCGCGGGCTCGCGCGCCCGGTACACGACGAAGCCGGCAATCAGCAGGGCCATGAACACGAGGCCCACGACGAGGTAGCGATCGAGGCTCCGCTCGAGCGAGGCGGGCTCGAAAGGAGCCGGTTGGGGTCGTTCGCGCGGCATGTCAGCCCCTTCTCTCGGCGTCGGGACAACCGGTCGCGACGGTCACTTGAGACAGCTCGGACCCTTGGGCGGCTCGAAATACTTCTTGGCCCCGCGATCGGGCCCCGGCTCGAGTGAGCCGGTGTCGACGACGACCGTGTCGCCCTTCACGTCGAGCGGGTAGCGGTCCATGCCGCGTGGCGACGGGCCGGTGATGTACTCGCCGCCGATGTCGAAGATCGACCCGTGGCACGCGCACTCGAAGCGGCCTGAGCTCTCACAGAACGGCACCTTGCAGCCCAGGTGCGGGCACTTCTGCGAGAGCGCGAGCAGGTCACCCTTCGCGTTGACGACGTACAGGCGCCCCTCGGGGAAGTAGGTCGACGTGTCCTTCGCGAAGTTGTCGGGCGGACCGACCTTGAGCTTGGTGCCACCGGCACCACCCGCGAGCGGGCGCAACGCCTCGTACGCGGTGTACACCGCAGCGCCGATCAGCGCGGCACCGCCGATCTTCCAGCCGGAGAGCAGGAACTTGCGTCGACTCTCGTCCATCGGTGCCTCCTAGAGCTCGAGGTAGAGGTGCGTCCATGGCGCCACGAACGTCCACCCCGGCCCGCGGAAGAGCGTGCCGATCACCGTGAGGACGATCGCGGCGACGAGCAGCCCGCTGAACACCAAGACCGCCACCTTGCGGTTGCGCGCCTCGGTCGCCGGGTTCCGGTCGATGTACGGGAGCAGCAGGAGCAGGAGCACGATCCCGGTCGGCACGAGGATCCCGCCGACGAGGGGGTCGAAGTGCGAGAGCAGCTCCTGGAGCCCCGAGAAGTACCACGGGGCCTTCGACGGCTCGGGCGTCAGGTTCGGATTGGCGAGACCGCGCAGCGGCGCGGCGAACGCGACCCCGAGGCCGAGCACGAGGGCCGCGACGCCGAGCAGCACGACGACATGGCGGGCGACGAGGTGCGGCCAGGTGAACACCGTGTCGTCGACCCCGCGCTCCTCGGCCGTGACCGACTCCCGGTCCACCACGCCCAGCAGGCGCGTCCGGTCGCCGTAGAGGGCCGCCGGAGCGCGGGGGAGGGGCGGAGGGCTCGGGGAGGGAGGGGCGGTCGCCGCCTCCTCGAACGCACCGACGCTCGACCGCTTCACTGCGAAGCCGTCCTTGCGGACGCGCCAGATGTGGACCGCGACGAGCATCGCGAGAACCCCGGGGAGCACCGCGACGTGGAGTGCGTAGAAGCGCAGCAACGTGCTCGGCCCGATCTGATCTCCACCGATCAAGAGGTTCTGCAGCTCACCCCCGACGATGGGCACGTAGTGCACGAGGTTGGTCCCGACGGTGACCGCCCAGTAGCTGAGCTGATCCCAGGGCAGCAGGTATCCGGTGAACGAGAACCCGAGCGTGATGAGCAGCAGCACGACGCCGATCACCCAGTTGAACTCGCGTGGCTTCTTGTACGCGCCGGCGTAGAACACCCGAACCATGTGCAGCGCGACGGCGAGCACCATGAGATGCGCCGACCAGCGGTGCACGTTGCGGATCAGCTGACCGAAGCCGACACTCGTCTTCAGGTGCTGCATGTCACCGTACGCGGCGCTCGGCGACGGCGTGTACACGAACATCAGATAGACGCCGGTCACGGTCAGGATCCCGAACAGCATCGCAACGATGAACCCGAGGCGGAACGAGTACCGGAGCCGCAGGACCCGAGCCGGCACCTTGACCGGGTAGAGGTGCAGGAAGAAGTTGCTGAACGACTGGAGTGCGCGTCCGCGGGCTGTGTCGAGCTGGGGATGACGGAACATCGACCGCCACGCATCGCTGCGCTGCAGCCGCGACACGAAGCCGTGCGCCGGTGTCGCGACGTCGGGTTCGAGTGCGTCGCGCGTCTCGTTGGTCATGCAACGACCTCCTGCGTGCGCTCAGGCTGAGTGCGCTCGGGCTGAGTGCGCTCGGGCTGAGTGCTCTCGACCCGGGCGTGCACCATCGACAGCGCGCCCGGTGGGCAGCGGTTCACGCACAGGGCGCAGCGGATGCAGTGGTCCTCGTCGAGCAGCAGGGCCGACTGCGCTGCGACACCGACTCCGATGTGATCGGCGCGGGCGATCGTGATGCAGTCGGTCGGACAGACGTCGACACACAGGCCACAGAGGATGCAGAGCGCGGGATCGAGCATGATGTTGTCGAAGCAACGCAGGCATCGCAGCGCCTCGCGTTGGGCGTCGATCTCGTCGTAGCCGACCTCGACCTCGGCGAAGCCGACCCGTCGGTCGGTCGGCGTGGTGGGTACGTCGACCCGCGGGATCGCGTCGTACCCACTGTCGAGACGGCGAAAGCCCGGGCGCACGCTGATCTCGACGCGGACATCCGACGGCGTGGTGCCGAGGGACGGGAGGCCGTTCGCCTGCGTCGCCCCGCCCAACGCGGCGTGGATCCCCGCGGCGGCGCGACGACCGTCGGCAACCGCGTCGATGAGGTTCCGCGGTCCCTTCGCGACGTCGCCTCCGGCCCAGATCCTGGGGTGGGTCGTCTGCAGGGTCTCCGGGTCGACGCGGAGGTTGCCCTGGGGGTTGCGCTCGACCTCGACGCTGTCGAGCAGGTCGAGGTCGGCCGATTGACCGACCGCCAGGACGATGGAGTCGGCGGGGATCACCGCTTCGGTGTCGGGGAAGAAGGTCGGAGCGAAGCGGCCCTGCTCGTCGAACACGGACTCGACCGCGATCGTCTCGAGTCCGGTGACCCGCCCGCCTTCACCGACGAAGCGATGGGGGCCGCGTCGGTAGACGATCGTGATGCCCTCTTGCTCGGCTTCGGCGATCTCCTCCGGATCGGCGGGGATCTCCTCGGGAGACTCCAGCGCGAAGACCGTCACGTCGCGCACCCCGGCCCGCACCGCCGCCCGGGCAACGTCGAGGGTTGTCGTCATTCCGCGCCGTGCGTCCTCCGCAGACGGACCGGGGCCGACGACATCACCGGACTGGGCGCCGGACGCCGACGCCGGGTCGCCTGCCGCGGCGCGCAGCGCGGTGCGGGCCGCATCGAACGCAACGTTCCCGCCGCCGACCACGACGACGCGCTCACCGAGGTCTACGTGGAAGCCCTGGTTCACGTTCAGGAGGAACTCGATGGCTCGCAACACCCCGTCGAGCTCGTACCCGGGGAGCTGGAGGTCGCGCCCGCGCCCGGTGCCGACCGCCAGGAACAGCGCGTCGTGGCGCTCGAGCAGCTCGGGGACGGTGGCGTCGGTCCCGACGCGAAAGCCCGTGCGCGCCTCGACACCGAGCTCGAGGATCGCCTCGATCTCGCGGCTGATCAGCGCGCGCGGCAGTCGGTACTCGGGGATCCCGAGCACCATCATCCCTCCGAGGCGCGCGTTGGCCTCGTACACGGTGACCGGGTGCCCCGCGAGACGCAGGTCGTGCGCGGCGGCGAGGCCTGCAGGACCACCGCCGATCACCCCGACCGACGGCTCCGTCGCCGGGGGCACCGGCCCGTGCGCCTCGTGCCACGCGTCGTTCGCCAGGAAGCTCTCCACACCGAACTGCTCGGTCACGAACCGCTTGAGCGCCCGGATCGCGATGGGGGCGTCGAGGGTCCCACGACGACACGCCGACTCACACGGTGCCGCGCAGACGCGGCCGCAGATCGACGCGAACGGGTTCGGCGCCCGCGCGATCAGGTAGGCCTCCCGGTAGCGACCCTCCGCGATCGCGGTGACGTAGGCACCGGCGTCGGTGTGCACCGGACACGCGGC
>JALHSW010000572.1 GCA_022865365.1 Acidimicrobiia bacterium
CCGAGTACACCAGCTTGCGCCCGTTGACGCCACCGTTGGTGTCGTTCTCGAGCGCGAGTCGGGCGCGCACGCCCGGCCCGTAGGGGCGGAACTGACTGCCGAAGGCCTCGCTGGTCTGGGGGTAGAGCGCGCCGATCTTGATCTCCTTGGCGGTGACACCGGGGCTGTCGCACGACGCGGCGCCGGCCGTGACGACGTTCGTCGTGGTGACGGTGACAACACCGGCCAGCAAGGCCACCGTGCCGACGAGCGCGGCGAGGCGAACGGGCCGGGTAGCGGTGATCGTGGGCATTGTTCCCCCTAAACCGGATCCCACGCGGGACCATGAGCGCTCGCACCCTACCCACGCCCTCCCATCACTGACAACCACGTCAGGTCGACGCCAGGCGATCCCGGAGCCCGGCCTTGACGATCTTGCCCATGGCGTTGCGATCGAACGCGTCGACGACGTGGAACTCCTCGGGCACCTTGTACCGCGCGAGGTTCGCCGTGCAGTGCGCCCGGAGCTCGTCGATGTCGAGCGTCGCGCCGTCGACCGGCTGGACGAAGGCCACAACGCGCTCGCCGAGGCGGTCGTCGGGGCGGCCGACGACGGCACAGGCCGCGACGCCGGGATCGTCGTGGAGCACGCGCTCGACCTCGGCCGGGTACACGTTCGCCCCGCCGCGGATCACCAGATCGTGGCGACGGTCCTTCACGAAGACCTCGCCGTGCTCGTCGATCAGCCCCAGGTCGCCGGTGTGGAGCAGGCCACCCTGCAATGCCTCCGCGGTCTCCGTCGGACGGTTCCAGTACCCGAGCATCGGTGTGTACACGCCGGCCCAGGGACCGTCGACGGCGGGGCCGACACAGATCTCGCCGACATCCCCGGGCGCGACCTCCGCTCCGTCGTCGCCGATGATCACGACTCGTACGTGCGGCAGCGCGCGGCCCGCGCTCCCGGGTACCGCCGGGATCTCGGGCACCGTCATCGTGACCGCGGTCGGGGCTTCGGTGAGCCCGTACCCGACCGTGACCTCCGTCCCGAAACGCCGGCGGTAGAGGTCGCGGAACGAATCGGGGCAGTCGGCGCCCCCGACCCCGGGGACACGCAGGGACACGAGGTCGTCGGGCTCGACCTCGGGGTCGGTCAGGAGGTCGTGCATGATCGTGGGCACCGTCGAGATCGCGCTGACCCGCTCGTCGCGGACCCACCCCGCCAGACCCGGCGCGTCGACACGGTCGATCGCGACGCAGGTTGCTCCGACCTGCCACGCGAGCAACGGGCCGAGCGCGATCAGGTTGACGATGGTCAGCGGGAGCACGACACCCACGCGATCATCATCCCGGTACTGGGCCCGTGACCGCGCGACGGCCCCGGGCAGGAGGAGGTTGTGCTGGCTGTACACCGCGCCCTTGGGGCGCCCGGTCGTGCCCGAGGTGTACGCGATCGCGGCGGCGCCGTGCGGATCGATCAAAATGCTGGGAGGCGTGGCATCGGCCTTCCCCACGCGTGTCCGCCACTCGTCCTCGTCTCCGTTTGGGTCGACGACGACGATGCGTGCCGTGGCGGGAACAAGGTCGGCGGCGA
>JALHSW010000573.1 GCA_022865365.1 Acidimicrobiia bacterium
CTTCCCGGATGATTTTCATTTCGGTTTTTGGATTGACCTGTCCGGAGCGGATTCGGTCCAAATATATCAGCTTCAGTCTGGCAATGCCGTGGGAATCGATCCCGTGCTTGTCCGCCGAAATCAGCACGTCGGCGCAGACTGCCTCGACGAGCTCGCTGGTGTCGTCGACGAGGGTCGCGTCGAGGTCGCCTGGCGCGGCCGAGCCGAGGGTGGCGAGCACCTGCTGCGCGAAACCGTGGATGGTGGTGATGGTGGCCGTATCGAAGTCGACGATGGCCCGCTCGAGCCGATCGCGCCGACCGTCGCGGTCGGTTTCGGCAAGCAGCGCGAAGACGTCGTCGTCGAGTGGCACGCCGGGAGCGCCGTTCAGAGCAGCGACGGCCTCAGTGAGCCGGGTTCGCACGCGGTCCCGCAGCTCGCCGGCCGCGGCGCGCGTGAACGTGACGATGAGCAGTGCATCGACCGGAACCTGGGCCTCTGCGATGTAGCGCACGACCAGCCCGGCGAGCGTGTAGGTCTTGCCGGTCCCTGCGCTCGCCTCGATCGCGACGCGTCCCGTGGGGAGGGGGGCGGTCGGCGAGAACGTCGACGGCGCGCTCATGCCGACCCGCTCATCCCGGCAGTCTCCGAGCTTGCATCGATCGCGCCCCACAGGTAGTGGGCGAACCGGTCTGCCCGTCCCCGCGACGACCCCGAAGGGTCGTCGGCGCGCGCGGGCACGGCCCGCAGCTCGTGAAAGTCGAGGCCACCGAACGCCAGGCGATGGGCTTCGTCGTAGCCTTCGCCCGCGCCCCTGTAGCCCAACCAGTCGTTCGGCTTCGCGTCCCCTGCGGCAAGCTTGCGAGACATCTTCGCGAACAGCGGGATCGGCTCGCGCAGCCCGCGGTGGTAGCAGCCGACTGCGACCTCGAGCGCGGCGAGCGCACGGGCATGACGCTCTTCGGGCGTGTCGCCGCGCCCGATCAGCTCGAGCGCACCGGGCCCGTCGCCCTTCTCGGCGCGGCCCACGAAGACGCTGCGCCACATGGTCTTCGGGTCAGTGGCCACCAGGGCCACGAGGTCGAGCCAGGCCCTCACATGCTGCTTGGGCTGGGCCCGGCTGAACGTGACCGTGGCCGGGCCCGGGGTCGGGGATCCGCAGCGACCGTCGATCACGCCGACGATTCGGGTGCCGTCGGCCAGCTCGATGTCGACCGGGTGCTGGTCGTCGCGGGTGGGGTCGACGCCGAGCGCGGCGGCGCGGGCGAGGAGCGCATCGACCTCTTCCTTGATCTCGCCGACCGAGGTGTCACTCAGGCCTCCGGCGGGGAGTGTGCCGAGCGCGCGCTCATGGCGCTCCCACTCGGCATTGGTGTGCCCGGCGAGCCGGGCGGCGATGAGCCGGTCCGCGACTCCCCAGCGCTCGAGCGCGTCGAGCGCGGTCGGGAGATCGTCGGACGGGCTGGGGTCTTCGCCGAGGAGGTGGGTCCGGAGCCTCCGTCGCAGGAATGCCTTGACGGGATGGTCGAGGAACGACCGCAGCTCGGTGAGCGTGATGACACGTTCCTCGTGGGGCTCGGGCGCCAGTGGACCCTCCATGAACGGCTGGTCCTCCTCGACTCGAAAGGCACGGGCGCGAGCACCGGCGAGCGCGCCGGCGTCAAAGCTCCACGGACCGGGTCGATACAGCGCGCCGAGTTCGAAGCAGCGGTCGTCGAAGGGCTGACGGGGGTGGACGGTCTCGATCTGAGCCCCGAAGGCGGGGCGACTGTCCGGCGACAACGTGTCCAGGAAGGTGTCGCGCAGCTCGGCGAACGCGACTGCGCTCGGTACTTCCTGGTTGGTCCGGATGTTGTGCCCGGTTCGGGTGACGATGAGGCGGTCACCCGCGGCGAGCACGGCTTCGAGGAGCGCCTGGCGGACCTCCGAGCGCGGGTCGCGATCGCCCAGGCGCGGTGCAAGTGCGGCGAGATCGTCGCCGTCGACCAGGCCGGTGCCGGTGCTCGTGCCGGCATCGTCGAGCCCGAGCAGGCAGACCACGCGGAAGGGCAGCCAGCGCAGCGGGGTCAAGGAGCTGATCGTGATGCCACCCCGGAAGAAGTCGGGGCGACGCGGCGCGCCCTCGAACCGATCGGCGAGGAGGCGCCGGACATCGGCCAGGCTGAGCTCGACCGTGGCGGACTCGTCGCCCACGATGGCCCGGTCGCCGATCTCGGCGATGATCCGCCACAGCTGTTCGAGCTGCCACTGCTGATCGGCTTCGACGCCGAAGAGCTGCTCGCTCGCGCCCGAGAGCATGTCGCACCACGCGGCGGCGGCCCGGGGTCGGGTCACGTCATCGGCGATGGCGGCGAGGCGCGCCACGACGTCGGCGAAGCGACCCGCGACGGCGATGTCGGTGCCCTCGACGCCCACCGGTGCGATGTCGTCGGGTGCGAGCGCGATGTCATCGTCGCTGACCGCCACACCCATGAGCACGCGGTCGACCGCGACCGGCCACGAACTGGCTGTGAGCTCGGCGGGGATGCCCCACCGAGCACGATGCTGACCGTCGAAGCCCCAGCGCACGTTGGTCTCGGCGATCCAATCGTCGATGGTGCCGAGGGCGTCGTCGTCGAAATCGAAACGCTCGCGGACCGGCGCCAGCGAGAGGAACCCGAGCATCTCGGATGCCGTGCACCGGCCCGAGATCAGCGCGAGCAGCGCGTCGAGTGCTGCGAGCACGGGGTAGGACTCCCGCAGTGAGCGTTCGGTGATCCGGTAGAGGAGCCGGGGCGTC
>JALHSW010000574.1 GCA_022865365.1 Acidimicrobiia bacterium
ACCGAGGTGAACGAGTTGGCCGCGACCCCGACCGGCTCGTCGCCGTCGACGGCAGTGATGATGGTGACCCCGGTGGCGAACTGCCCGAGGACGCCCCGGAACTCTCCGGCATCGGGGCGGTAGATCTGCTCGTCGGCCTCGGTCCCGTGCTCGGTCGCGTGCTCGGTCACGCGCTCCCCACGTCGAGCCGCATGCCCTCGTGTGCCGCGATCACGTGGGGTCCGTCGGTCCGGGCCGAGAATTCCCGAGCGTGGTCGAGGATCTCGTCGATCGCGGCATCGCTGTGGCTCGGGCAGTGGTGGAACAGCGCGAGCGTCTTGACGCCGGCTTCCCGGGCCACGTGCACCGCGTACTCGATGGTCGAGTGTCCGAAGTGCCGCTTGGCCTCGTACTCGTGCGCGGTGTGCTGCGCGTCGTGGATGAGGACATCGGCGTTGTCGCACAGCTCGAGCACGTCGTCGGGCACGAAGTCGTCGGGGTCGGACTCGACGCACCCGGGTCCGTGGTCGGAGATGTAGGTGACCGTTCGGCCTTCCTGCTCGACCCGGTAGCCGAGGGTCGGGTCGGTGTGGCGCACCCAGCGCGACCACACCTTCGCACCATTGACCGCGAACTCGTCGGAGTCGGTGTCGCGGAAGTTCAGCGTCCCGCCCAGCTGCGACGGCGTGATGGGGAAGTACGGCGGCTTCATCACGCCGGCGAACATCTCGGCGAGCGAACCGTCCTCCTGGCGAGGACCGTGGACCTCGATCAGGGCGTCGGGCCGGAACGCGGGCGTGAAGAAGGGCAGCCCGATGATGTGGTCCCAGTGGAGGTGGGTGAGCAGGACGGTCGCCCGGTAGGGGCTGGTCAGGTGATTCGCGAGGAGGTCGGCCGAGAACCCCTCGGTGACCCTGTCGCCGTACTCCAGCAGCCCGGTGCCGAGGTCGAAGACGATCGGCTCGTGACCGGACGACTCGAGCGCGACGCACGACGTGTTGCCGCCATAGCGCTCAAATCGGCCGCCATCGCAGGGTGTGGACCCGCGCACGCCGTAGAACGTGAGATGGACGCCTCCCGACACGAAGAGGAGGATAGCCACCTCCCCGGCCGCCGCAACAACCGCCCGCCGGGGGGTGCGGGATCCCCGGCTCAGCTCACGACGCGTTGCTTGAACCCTCGGATCCCGAGCCAGGTGAAGAGGATCGTGAAGCCTGTCAACGCGCCGTAGACCGCCCACAGGCTCATGTGCGGCGACGGGGTGAGCGCGGCCC
Organism: Acidimicrobiia bacterium; assembly: GCA_022865365.1. Taxonomy (GTDB): domain Bacteria; phylum Actinomycetota; class Acidimicrobiia; order IMCC26256; family PALSA-555; genus JALHSW01. The sequence goes on from JALHSW010000574.1 coordinate 1,254, forward strand.
GGAAGCCTTCGCTCATGTACACGAGCGGGTTCACGAGCACGGCGAGCTGCAGCCAGCGGATCGGCTCCAGCGCCGACCAGGAGTAGTAGATCGCACCGAGGAACGTGAGCGGCAGCACGACCACGCCGAACAGGATCGGGACGTTGCGGGGCTCGAAGCGCGTGCCGAAGGTCAGGCCGAGCGCCCCCGCCATGATGCACGCGAGGGGCATGAGCGTGATCAGCACCGGCCAGTCGATCTCGAGGTTCACCGGGGTCGCCGGCACGATCGCCGCGATCGGGAACACGAGCAGCGCCGAGAAGAAGGAGATGATCGCGCCGGCGACGATCTTCTCGAACGCGACCAACGACACCGGGAGCGGTGCGAGCACCCGGTCCTCGATCTCGCGGGTGTACCCGAACTCCTGGACCATCGGGAGCGCGACCGACTGGATGCCCTGGAAGATGATCGCCAGCGCCACGACGCCGGCGACGAGCAGCGTCGAGAACGACCCCGTCGCATCACCCACGGCGCCACCCACGCCTTGTCCGATCTTCGGGAACACGTACGTGAAGACGAACATCAACAGCAGGGGCTGGAGCAGTGTGCGCGGCACGACCTCGCGCAGGTTCTTGCGCGTCACCGTCAGGTCGCGCGCGAGCAGCGCACGGAACGCTACGAGCGACGCCGCGACCGGGTTGCGCGTGGGGATGAGGTCCGCCCTACTCACGAAGATCCCTACTCACGAAGATCTCTACTCACGAAGATCCTTCCCGGTGAGGTCGATGAACACCGTCTCGAGTGTGGGCTCGGTGACCGAGAGGTCGGTGACGGTGAAGCCGCCACCTTCTGCGGCGGTGACGACAGCCGGGAGCACGCCCTGGGTGCCGCGCACCATGAGGCGAACGGTGTCCTCGACCCGGTCGGCGCGCTCGACGCCGTCGACGTGCCGGGCGAGGTAGGTCGCCATCGCGTCGAGGTCACCCGCCGCCGAGACGGTGACGAACGTATCGGCCCCGGTCGCTCGCTTCAGCTCGTCGGGCGTGCCGAGGGCCAGGAGCTTGCCGTGATCGATGATCGCGAGGCGATCGCAGAGCTCGTCGGCCTCCTCCATGTAGTGCGTCGTGAGGAGGATCGTCTGGCCGTCGCGGTGCAGCTCGCCGAGGATGTCCCACAGCGCGATGCGGCTCTGCGGGTCGAGCCCGGCGGTGGGTTCGTCGAGAAAGAGGATGGCCGGTCGGTGCATGATCGCCCGCGCCGCCATCAGGCGCTGCGCCATCCCGCCCGAGAGCGCGAGCACGGGAACCTTGGCGCGATCCGCGAGGCGGAACTGCTCGAGCAGGCGGTCGGCCTCGCGTCGGGCGACGCGCGCGGCCATACCGAAGAAGCGACCATGGAAGTAGAGGTTCTCCCAGACGCTGAGCGAACGATCGAGGGTGTTCGTCTGGGGGACGACGCCGATGACCTGCTTCGCCCTGACCGGATGCGCGACGACGTCGATCCCGTCGACGAGGGCGCGCCCGCTCGTCGGGATGACCCGGGTCGTCAACATGCCCGCGGTGGTGGTCTTGCCGGCGCCGTTGGGGCCGAGGAGCCCGAAGATCTCGCCGGCGCGGACCGCGAGGTCGAGTCCGTCGACCGCGCGGATGTCACCCGGGTACACCTTCGTGAGCTGCTCGGTGCGAATGATCTCGTCGGGCCCGGGCGTCATCGCCGCATCGTGTCATCCCGGGAGACGCGCGACGAACGCAGGCCCGACCGGCCGCGCGACGCCGTCAGCCGCCAGACGTCAGGAGGGCGCCGGGCCCTCCGCGCGCACCTTCTCCACGTCCACCAGCGCATCCCGCAGCTGGTCGATCCACTCGCCCTCGTGCTCCTTGACGAGGCGGACGCACCAGGCGAGGGCATCGCTACGGCTGCGGGCGACGCCGGCGTCGACGAACGTGTCGAGGACGCGACGCTCGCCCATTCGGAGCCGGGTCATCACGGGGACGCTGAGGTGCGTGAACACGACGCCTTGCTCGCCGCAGCGGGCGCCCCACGCGACCTTGCGGCCGAAGCGGTGCTCGGCCTCGTCAGCCACCCGCATCCGCTGTTCGCGTGTGTCCTCGCGGAATCCCTGGATGCGGGCCGCACACGCCGAGCCCCGGGTGTCGCCGTCGGCACCCTTGGCGTGCTCGGGCTCGGGGAGCGTGCCTACCACGAGGATCTCGTCGCGATCGACGATCACCTCGGGCGAAGCGGTGAACCACCCGTCGGGGAGGCGTCCGGTGAACCAGGCGGCAAGCTCGGACACCGGCTCGGTGGAAGGAGGGCGGGATGAAGGGCGGGATGGCGCTGGTCTCGGCATGGCAATTACACTATTACATACCTACACCGAAGGCAAGGCGCCCCGGATCCGGACCGCCGTCGCCGCGACCTCGGCGTCGTCGGCATAGGTCGTGCGCGGCCAGAAGAAGCCGCGGAGGCCGTCCTTGCGGGTCCGGGGCACGACATGGACGTGGAGGTGCGGCACGCTCTGGCTCACGACGTTGTTCTCGACCACGAGCGTGCCCTGTGCGCCCAATCCGTCCTGCACGGCAACGGCGATGCGCTGCACCTCGGCGAAGAACGGAGCGATCAGCTCGGGGGGCAGGTCGCGCAGCGTCTCGACGTGGCGGCGCGGGACCACGAGCGTGTGGCCGGGGAAGAGCGGTCGGTGGTCGAGGAACGCGACCGTTCCCTCCGACTCGTCGACGATCGTCGCAGGCACCTCCGCTGCGACGATCCGACAGAAGAGGCAGTCGGCTGCCTCGCTCGGGCTCAGGGCTGCCCCTACTCCTGCACCATCATTCGGGTGACTCGTACGGTCGCTGACGAGGCTTCGCGGCCTCGCGCTTGGGCACCATCACCTTGCGGCGGAAGTAGCAGACCTCCTCGCCGCGCTGGTTGAAGCCCCGCGTCTCGACCGTCACGATCCCGCGGTCGGGCTTGCTCGACGATTCCTTCTTCTCGAGCACCTTCGTCTCGGCGTAGATGGTGTCGCCGTGGAACGTGGGCCGCTGGTGCTTGAGCTCCTCGACCTCGAGGTTGGCGATCGCCACTCCGCTCACGTCGGGGACGCTCATGCCCAGGACGAGCGAGTAGACGAGGTTCCCGACCACCACGTTCTTGCCGAACTGGGTCTGGGTCTCGGCGAACCACGCGTCGGTGTGCAACGGGTGGTGATTCATCGTGATCATGCAGAAGAGGTGGTCGTCGGCCTCGGTGATCGTCTTGCCCGGCCAGTGCTTGTAGATGTCGCCGGACTCGAAGTCCTCGAAGTACCGACCGAAGGGACGCTCGTACACCGTCATGCCGTCAGCCTATTTGAGGGGGTGGCTATTCGAGGGGGTGGCGGGCGAGCAGGCCCCGGGCGATCACGATGCGCTGGATCTCGTTGGTGCCCTCACCGATGATCATCAGGGGCGCGTCGCGGTAGTACCGCTCGATCGGGAGCTCGGTCGTGTAGCCGACACCCCCGTGGATCCGCATCGCGTCGGTGGCGATCTCGAACGCGGCTTCGCTCGCGAAGAGCTTGGCCATGCCGGCCTCGACGTCGCAGCGCTCGTCGGCGTCCTTCTTCCTTGCCGCGCTCTGCGTGAGGAGTCGAGCGGCCTCGAGCTTCGTCGCCATGTCGGCGAGCTTGAGCTGGATCGCCTGGTGCTGCGCGATCGGCTTGCCGAACGTCTCTCGCTGCTGTGCGTACTGCAGCGCCGCCTCGAACGCGGCCCGCCCGACACCGACCGAGCGAGCCGCGATGTTGATGCGGCCGACCTCGAGCGCGGAGAGGATGAAGTGCTGGCCCCGCCCGAGGCCGGCCTCGCCCCCGAGCACACATTCGGCCGGCACGCGATGCCCGTCGTACGCCATCTCGACGGTCTCGAGCCCCTTGTACCCGAGCTTCGGGATGTTCTTGCTCACGGTGATCCCGCCGGCGTGGTCGACACCCGGCTCCTTCTCGACCATGAAGCAGGTGATGCCCTCATCGGTGCGAGCCGCGAGCGCGATGAGCCCGGCGCGCTGACCGTTCGTCACCCAGGTCTTGGTGCCGGTGATCACGTACTCGTCGCCGTCACGCACCGCGCGGCACTTCAGCGCGCTGGTGTCGGTCCCCGCGTCGGGCTCCGAGAGCGACAGGCAGCCGCGGATCTCGGCCGTGGCGAGGCGCGGGAGCCATCGCTGCTTCTGGTCCTCGGTCCCCTGCATCTTCAGCAGGTTCGCGGCCATGACGTGGGTGTTGACGATGCCCGACAACGACATCCACCCGGCCGCGAGCTCCTCGATGACGCCGATGTAGGTGAGGAGGTCGAGGCCGAGGCCGCCGTAGGCCTCGGGTATCGTGACGCCGAAGAGCCCGAGCTCGGCCATGGTGGCCACGATCGCGGCCGGGTACTCGTCGGCGTGCTCGAGCGCGGAGGCGACCGGGAGCACGTCCTTCTCCACGAAGCGCCGCACGGTCGCGATGAGCTCGTCACGGATGTCGACGTCGGTCCCCATGAGCCCGATGCTATTGCGCGTCGTCCGCGGCGACGCCGAGCACCTCGGCCAGCTCAGGACGGCCGCGCACGCCGAGCTTCTCGTAGGCGCGTTGCAGGTGGTTCTCGACGGTCCGAGCGCTCACGAAGAGCTTCTCGGCGATCTCCTTGCTCGTCGCCCCACGGGCCGCAAGCTCCGCGACCTCGCGCTCCCGGCGGGTCAACGGTGTCGTCTCGATGCCGACCTGCAGTGCCGGGGTGTGCGCGCCCTCGCACGCGTCGGCGAGCCGTTCGGCCCGTTGCGTCGATTCGGCGGCTCGACGAGCGAGACCATCACGCGTGAACGCGCGGGCTGCGCCCGCGGCGGCCTCGGCGGCGTACAGCATCGCTCCGATCTCCTCGAACGCGTCGGCTGCCTCCTCGAAGCGCTGCGGGTCGTGGGTCGCGAGCGCCTCGGCATGCGCGAGCCGCGCCGGCATGAACGCACCGTCGACGTTTGCGGAGAGCTCCCGGAGCCTCGCCAGCGCGGCCTCGTCCTCCCCGAGTCGCACGACGTCGTGCAGTGCCGAAGCCTCGAGCGCGCCACTGCCGCACTGCCGTGCGAACTGCGCGGCGCGCCGGAGGGTGTCGACCGCCAGTGTGTATTCGCCCCGCTGCGCGAGCACGCAGGCACGCCCTCGCTCGATCTCCGAGTCCATCATGCGCAGAGGTGTCGGCGGCTCCGCGTCGAGGTCGGCGAGCGCGGCGTCTGCCCCGTCGCGGTCACCGGCGAGAGCGAGGGCGTGGGCGAGCCCGCCGTAGCCCCACCGGGCACCCGGATGGTCGAAGTCGTCGTACACGAGCGCCGCTTCCCGGTACCACCGGGCCGCCACCTGCACCCGACCCTGCCGGAGACTGACGCTCCCGAGGATCACCGAGAACCACGACTGGCCGTCACGAATCTGGCGTTCCGTCGCTCCGTCGTAGCCGAGGCGCGCGGTGCTTTCCGCTTCCTCGAGTCGACCGGCCTCGAAGAGCGCGAACGCACGGGCCACGAGGTAGATGCCGGGACCCGCGATCTGCATCTGGTCGCCGAGCGCGATGCGCGCGTCGACCGCACGGTCGGCGATCGCGATGGCCTCTACGGTTCGGCCGGCCAGTCCTCGCGCGACTGCGCCCGAGAGGGCACCATGCACGAACGCCCGATCCTGGTCTCCGGCGCGCTCGAGGAGGGGGTCGACGATCGCGAGCGCGTCATCGATGCGGCCCTCGAAGAGCACATGGATGGCCCGCTGGGCGTGGAGCTCGTCGCGTAGCTCCACTTCGCCAACCGCGCCTTCGGCTTCCGCGATGACCGCGTCGGCCTCGGCGGCGCGCCCGAGTCCGCGAAAGAGGTTGGATGATCGGGCTAGCGCGATCATCGTGCGATCACGATCGGTCGAGACGAGCACCTCGCCGGCACGCAGCACCTCCTCGGCTTCGTCATGTCGACCGAGCTGATCGAGGGTCTCACCGAACAGGTATGCGCTCTGCGCGCTGGGTGCCTGCGTCCACGCCGCGCGCGCGAGCCGCACGGCCAGGGCGAC
>JALHSW010000575.1 GCA_022865365.1 Acidimicrobiia bacterium
AAAACCACCAAGAAGCGGGCACCCGCCAAGCGGAAAGCCACCAAGAAGCGGAAAACCACCAAGAAGCGGGCACCCGCCAAGCGGAAAGCCACCAAGAAGCGGAAAACCACCAAGAAGCGGGCACCCGCCCGCAGGGGCTCGACCTCCTCGATGCGGGCCACGCGGCCGGCCGCCACGCCGCCGGCTCCTGCTGGGGCTCGGGCCGGCGCGAGCGTCGGGTCCGGCACGGGGACCGCGCAGCCCAAGAAGGGATTCTGGGACCGCGTCCTCGGAAAGTGAGCGGTGAGCAAGCCCTGACCCCGGGAGCGGTGACCCACCCCGCGGGCAACAAGAACCTCGTCCTGGCCGCGATGGTCTTCGCGGTCGGGATGACGTTCATCGATCAGACGATCGTGTCGATCGCGATCCCCGAGATGCAGAAGAGCCTCGGGCTCTCACCCACGGGCATCCAGTGGGTGATCAACGGGTACCTCCTGGCGCTCTCGGCGACGTTCGCGGGCGCGCGATCTTCTGGGTCAACATCCCGATCGCGATCATCGCCCTCATCCTGATCGCGATCGCGAAGCCCGAGAACAACCCCCGGCCCGCGCGAATCGACTACCGCGGCCTCGTGCTCATCGTGCTCGGCATGGGACTGAGCGTGTTCGGTTTCCAACAGGCAAGCGTTTGGGGTTGGGACAGCATCGTGACGTGGGGATGCATCGTGGGCGGTGTTGCGCTGCTGCTCGTCTTTTCCCGCATCGAGACTCGTACCGACGAACCACTCATCCGCGTGAACATCTTCAAGGTTCGCGCGTTCGCGGCCGAGAACGCCGTCCTCTTCTTCTCGATGATCGCATTCATCCCGGTTCTCTTCTTCGCGAGCATGTACTCGCAGATCGCGCTCGGGCAGTCCGTCTCCGAAGCCGGGCTGTACCTGCTGACCTTCTTCGCCGGCTTCGCCGTCGCCTCGCAGTTCGGTGGTCGCATCCTCGACAAGACCGGCGCCAAGCCGGCTGTCGTCGTCGGCTGCGCGATCGGTGCGGTGGGCTTCGCGCTCTGGGGGTCAGAGCTCACGGCGCTCGACTACAGCTCCCAGTGGTACTTCATCGTGCTCGCCGGCGCCGGGATCGGTCTGATGCTCGGGCCGGCCAACACCGACGCGATCAACCGCGCTCCGAGAGCGAACTACGGGGAGGTCTCCGGGATCACCCAGACCGTTCGCAACTACGGGTCGAGTCTCGGACTCGCTGTGCTCGGTACGATCCTGATCAACGAGAACCGGGCGAACGTCGAGTCATCCATGGCGAGGTTCGACCTCCCGAAGGCGAAGGCCGACGCGATCGCGCAGAGCCTCACCCAATCGGGCGGCGGGAGCCGCGACGCGGGTTTCTCGAAGCACGCGGGTGCGAAGGCGGCCGAGATCTTCCACGCAGTGCAGTTCGACTTTGCACAAGCGACCAAGGTCGTGTTCTTCATCATGGCCGGCTGTCTGGCGGTCGCGGCCGTCATCGCGCTCGTCGGGCTCCGATCGGGTCGTCAGGAAGCGCTCATCGACGAGCCCGCGCCGCAGTCGTAGCTCTGCTTCCCTCGACCCGCTGTAGTCAGCCTCCGTAGTTCATGCGGGTGTCCTCCATGCGGAGGACCGGCGTCTCCTCGTCCTTCAGGAAGCCGGCGTCGACGATCTCGCCCACGAAGAGGGTGTGGTTGCCGACCCCCACTCGATCGCGCACCTCGCAGTCGAGGAAGCCGACGGCTTGCGCCAGGATCGGCGCGCCCGTCGTTCGCTCGAGGTAGGCGAAGCCGTTCAGCGTCTTGGCGCCGAGGTCGGCCTCCACCGGCTTGGTGAACTTGCGCACGATGGCGCGATCTTCGCGATCGATCGTGCACAGGCTGAAGCAGCCCCCGGCCTCGATGAGCTCGTGGGTCAGGGCGGTACGTTCCACGCCCACCCCCATGAGCTTGGGCTCGAAGCTGATCTGGGTGGCCCAGTTGATGGTCATGCCGTTGCGACGTTCGGCCCGGTCGGTGGATCCCAGGACGTAGAGCCCGTGCGGCAACGTCCACAACATCCGCCGACGCTGCTTGTCGTACTCGACCCGCTGCTCGTCGGTCTCGACGCCCGTCGGGTAGGGCCCGATCGGTCCCACGCCACCTGGTTCTGCCATGCGTCCAGGGTACGGGCTCGCGACGAATACCCTCCAGAGCAGGAACGCAAGCGCCGGCGGCGTTTGGACCAGTCAGGTTGGATCGGGACCAGTCGACATGGAGGTGACCCGATGGGTCTGTTCACGAAGAACACCGCGGTGATCGCACCGGAGGACGCGTTACCGGGCCGGGCCGAGGCGATGCCGGTCCCCGAACGCCATTTCGTGCTCGACACGCGCCTCACCCCGCCGTTCCCGGCCATCTTCGAGCAGATCGTGGTCGGCCTCGGCTGCTTCTGGGGTGCCGAGCGCAAGTTCTGGGAAGCCGACGGCGTGTACACGACCGCGGTCGGGTATGCCGGGGGGACAACCCCGAATCCGACGTACCAGGAGGTGTGCTCCGGTCGCACCGGGCACACCGAGGCCGTGCTGGTCGTCTTCGACCCTGCGGTGGTCAGCATCGACGCCATGCTCAAGCTGTTCTGGGAATCCCATGACCCGACCCAGGGCATGCGCCAGGGCAACGATGTCGGCAGCCAATACCGCTCCGCGATCTACACCAGCTCCTCCGAGCAGGGCGCAGCAGTCGAGCGCTCGCACGACATGTTCGCCGCCGTGCTGGCGGAGGCCGGCTTCGCGCCGATCACCACCGAGGTCGCGTCGGCCGGACCCTTCTTCTATGCCGAGGAGTACCACCAGCAGTACCTCGCGAAGAACCCCGGCGGCTACTGCGGAATCGGCGGTACGGGTCTCACGTGCCCGACCGGCGTCGCCGCAACCGAATGACGACACCGAACCCCGACTACGCCGGGGCGTACCACGACGTGCGCG
>JALHSW010000576.1 GCA_022865365.1 Acidimicrobiia bacterium
CGACGTGGACGGGTGCCGCACGAGGACGACGACCGACACGAGGGCGATCCACGCGGGGAAGATGTACAGCGTGGGGGTGGCGATCGTGATGTTGATGAACTCGGCGATACCAACCACGTAGGTCACCACGATGAGCCAGTTGGGGAGGGCGCCCGCGCGCCGGCTGAGCGACGCGGTGGAGAACATGACCAGCGTGGCGACCCGGGGCGCGAACACGCCCAGGACCACCGAGCCCATCGCACGCAATAACGAGACGGCACCTGGGTCGGGAGCCAGACCGCTGACCTCCACGAGGACCAGGGGTGCGGCGAACGCCGATGCACCGACGAGGACGAGGCCGGTGAACAGCACGCTGCTGCCGAGGAACACGGTCCCCACCAGTGGCGTCTCGCTCGCGCCCAGCCGACTGCGGACGACGCCGACGAACCACAGGTACGCGATCGTCGCAACGACCATGAGCGCGAGGAGCACGCCGACCGATCGGCTCGATGCTTCGGCGTAGTACGCGGCGATCTCCTCCCGGGTCGCGCTCAGACCAGGCCCGGCCACGAGCCCGCGCAGCGACACCGACCAGCCCACGGCGCACACGATGCCGGCGATCGCGGCGACCTCGATCGACGTCGCCCGCTGCCGCAAGGGGCCACTGGCCTTTGGTCCGTGGTCATCGCCCGGCATCGGACCCCCGATCGCGGGTTGGTGCGGTCAGGGAGTCACGACCGTGAAGTCGGGGTCGACGGGGGCGACCACGCCGACGAGGCTGCCGAGGATCGCCGGGTCGCCGGCCACGGTCACGGTGCCGTCACCGAGGGCTTCGACGAGGTCGATGGAGCCGGTGATCAGCCCGATGAGAACCGGGCGGGTGAGGGTGAAGGTGGTCATGCCCGCCACGGGAGTGGCGAGGGTGCGGTGGTTGAGCGTGCCATTCCGGAGCTCGGTGAGGTGCGTAGTGCCGGTGTCGGTGATGACCCAGGAGATCTGCAGTTGCAGGTCCCAGGCCTTGGGCCCGTCGATGCGGATGGCGATGCTGTCGAAGACCTGCGGGACGGTCAACGCGCCGATGAGGTCGGCAGACGCGGTGGTACTCGGCGACCCGAAGTTCCCATCGCGCAGCTCCTTGGTGCCGGCCAGGTAGATGCTGCGCCAGGTGCCGTTCTCAGCCCCGTAGCCCAGTTGTTCCAGGGTGTCGGCGAGGAGCGCGCGGGCCTCGGCGTTGGTGTCGTCGGCGAAGAGGATGTGCTTGCAGACCTCCGCGGTCCAGCGGTAGTCGCCGTCCGCAAAGGCTCGGTGGGCGAGGGTGATCGCGGCGTCGGCGCCGCCCATCGCCTCGACGTAGCGGCCGGCGGCCTCGACCGGTGGGTGGGGCCACAGGTTGGCGGGATTTCCGTCGTACCAACCCAGGTACCGCTGGTAGATGGCTTTGACGTTGTGGCTCACGGATCCGTAGTAGCCGTGGGTATGCCACGCGGCCTCGAGCGCCGGGGGCATCTCGAGCATCTCGGCGATCTCGGCACCGACGTAGCCCTGGTTGATGAGCCGCAATGTCTGGTCATGGAGGTAGAGGTACATGTCCCGCTGCATCGCGAGGAACTCCACGGCCCGCTCCCGCCCCCACGTGGGCCAGTGGTGCGACGCGAAGACGACCTCGAGCTCGGTGCCCCACAGGTCGATGGTCTCGGTCAGGTAGTGCGCCCAGGCGTGCGCGTCGCGCACCACCGCGCCGCGGAGGGTAAGGATGTTGTGGAGGGTGTGCGACGTGTTCTCCGCCGCGCACAGGGCGCGGTGGTCGGGGAAGTAGAAGTTCATCTCCGCCGGGGCTTCGGTGCCGGGCGTGACCTGGAACACGATTCGTACCCCGTCGAGGGTGAGCTCCTGACCGGTCGTGGTGATCTCGACCGTCGGCGGGATGAGGGTCGCCTCCCCGGTGGGGACGGTCTGGCCCAATCCGGCACCGATCTGGCCGGCGGGGCCCTTCTCCACCACAGCCCCGTACATGTAGGCCGATCGTCGAGCCATGGCAGTACCGGCGAAGACGTTCTCGGCGATGGCGTGGCCCATGAACCCCTCGGGCGCAATGACCGGGACTCGGCCGGCATCGACGTCCTCCTGGCTGATGATGCCCTTGACCCCGCCGAAGTGGTCGATGTGGGAGTGCGTGTAGATCATCCCCGTGACCGGCCGCTCGCCGCGGTGCTGCTGGTACAGCGCGAACGCCGCCGCGGCGGTCTCCCGGCACGTCAACGGATCGATCACGATGACGCCGGTCTCGCCCTCGACGACGGTCATCACCGACAGGTCGAAGCCGCGCACCTGATAGATCCCTGGCACGACCTCGAAGAGGCCGTCCTTGATCAGGAGTTGGCCCTGGCGCCACAGGCTCGGGTTCGCGGTGTCGGGCACCGGCCCGTCGAGGAACGCGTAGGCATCGAGGTCCCACACCACCCGACCATCGGA
>JALHSW010000577.1 GCA_022865365.1 Acidimicrobiia bacterium
CGTGTCCGGAGCGAACGTCGCGTTCGTCCTGGCGCTCGCGGGTCCGGGGCTGCGGCGTTTGCCGCGCACCGCACGCCTCGGGGCCGCCCTGGCGGTGCTGGTGGTCTTCGGCGCGATGACACGTTGGGAGCCGTCGGTCCTGCGCGCCTGCGCGATGGCGGCCATCGCGGTCGTCGCGGTGTACGTCGGACGTCCGGCGCAGGCGGTCAGGTTGCTCGCGTTGGCCGTCAGCGCCCTCCTGCTGGTCGATCCGTTCCTCGTGCACTCGATCGGCTTCCTGCTGTCGGTCGGTGCGAGCCTCGGGATCGCGCTGCTCTCGGTACCGATCGCCCGGCGATTGCGGGGCCCGCGCTGGTTGCGTGACTCGCTCGCGACGACAGCGGCGGCCCAGATCGGCGTGGCGCCCGTCCTCATCCCGGTGTTCGGGTCCGTCCCGCTCGTAGCGGTCCCGGCGAACCTCCTCGCCGTGCCGCTCGTCGGACCCCTCACGATCTGGGGACTCGCGGGCGGCACGCTCGCCGGGGTGCTCCAGAGGCGTGTCCCGCCCGCTGCGGCTGCGCTCCAATGGCCGACGCGCGTGCTCGCAGATGCGGTGTTGGGACTCGCCGACGCGGCGGCCCGTGTCCCGGTTGCGGTCGGTGCCCGCTCTGGCGGGATCGTCGCCGGGATCGTCGGCGGGATCGTCGCCGTGAGGTTCATGGTGCGGCGCCGTCCTATGCTCCGCCAGCGTGACTTGGTCCTACCGCCTCGGTGACGTCGTCCACGACCTGACGACGCGCACCCTGGTCATGGGCATCCTCAACCGGACTCCGGACTCGTTCTACGACCGCGGAGCGACGTTCGGGCTCGACGAGCTCTTGGCGCGCGCCCAGGCGCTTGTCGCCGAGGGTGCCGACCTCCTCGACGTCGGTGGCGTGAAGGCCGGTCCGGGCCCGGAGGTCACCGAGGCGGAGGAGCTCGACCGGGTGGTGCCGACGATCGAGGCGCTGCACGCACGGCTCGGTGTGCCGGTGTCGGTCGACACGTGGCGGGCCACGGTGCTCGACGAAGCGTGTGGGGTCGGTGCCGTCGTCGGCAACGACATCAGTGGGTTCGGTGATCCGGACTATCTGGCGGTCGCAGCCAAGCATGATGCTTCGGTGGTCGCGACGCACATCCGACTCGCGCCGCGGGTGCCCGACCCCGAGCCGAGCTACGACGACCTCGTGACCGACGTGCGAGCGTTCCTCGTCGATCGTGCGGCTCGTGCCGAGGCTGCGGGGTTGGTGCGCGACCAGATCGCGATTGACGCCGGTCTCGATCTCGGCAAGACGCCGGCGATGAGCGCGGTCCTCCTGCGGGTCAGCGATGAGCTCGCGTCGACGGGCTACACGTTGCTGCTCTCCGCCTCGAACAAGCGCTTCCTCGGCGAGCTCCTGAACCTCGAGATCGACGATCGGCGCGATGCATCGCTCGCTGCGGTTGCCTACGGCGTCGCCCACGGGTGTCGCATCGTGCGCGTCCACGACGTCGCGGGCAGCGTTCGGGTGTGCCGAACGGTCGAGGCGATTCTGACGGCGCGACGGGGCAAGGCGTGTGCGCCGGGATCCGACGCGTGAGCGCGCACCTGGTCAAGGGAGAGGACCCGATCCTGCGATCCGACGCCGCCGAGGCGCTCGTGACCGAGCTGCTCGGTGCCGATGACCGGACGCTCGCGCTCGAGGAGGTGACCGTCCCGCCCAAGGCGAGCGGGGATGGCGAGGTTGGCGGGAGCGACGCGCGCGTCGCGGCGGTCGACGCCGCCCTGAACGGTGCGAGCACGCCGCCGTTCATGACCGAGTCGCGGGTCGTGGTCGTGCGCGACGTCGGGCTCCTGAGCGCGGCCGAGGTCGAGCCCATCGTTCGCTACCTCGAAGATCCTCTGGAGACGACCATGCTGGTGCTCGTCGCGGGCGGCGGCGCGCTGGCGAAGAGCCTGGAGACCGCGGTCAAGAAGCACGGGACGGTGCACGTACCCGGTGCGACGAAGGCCGTCGACGTGCTCGCGCAGGAACTCGCCACGGTGGGGATGCGGTTGCGTCCCGACGCCACGAAGGAACTCCTCGCGCACGTGGGTTCGGACGCCGGTCTGATCCCCGGCATCGTCGAGACCCTCGCCGGGGCCTTCGGCTCGGGTGTCGATCTCGGGTCCGACGCGATCGCACCCTATTTCGGCGGTGAGGGCCGCGTACCCGTGTGGGACCTGGCGAATGCGATCGAGAAGGGCGACAAGGCCGGGGCCCTGACGACGCTGCACCGCCTGCTCACCGTCACGAGTCCGACGCAGCCCAAACCGGTGCACCCGCTCCAGGTCGTCGCGATCCTGCACTCGCACTATCGGCGTCTGCTCACGCTCGACGATCCGAACATCCGCAGCGCCGAAGATGCGGCTACCGCGCTCGGGGGACGCACGAGCCCGAACTCGGCCCGCTACCGGCTCAAGCAGGCTCGGGCGCTCGGGACGGGCGGGCTGCGCGACGCCTTCGATCACCTGGCGCGCGCGGATCGGGACCTGAAGGGTGAACGGGCGATTCCCGGCGACGCCGTGCTCGACGTGCTGGTGGTGCGGCTGTGCGTCCTCAGCACCCGGACGGGGCGAGGCTAGCGACCGCGACCGGTATCAGGACTTGGTGGCGCGCTTCATCAGGCGCGAGGTGCGCCGTGCCGCCTGGTTCTTGTGGATGCGGCCCTTGGCTCCGGCCTTGTCGAGGCGCTTCTGGGCGAGGCGCACCTTGTTGGGGGCGTCCTCGGCTCCGGCGTCGACGGCATCGCCGGCGAGCTTCACCCGGGTCTTGAGCTCGGAGCGCACAGCCTTGTTCCGGAGGCGCCGCGTCTCGTTCTGGCGGTTCCGCTTGACCTGACTCTTGATGTTCGCCATGTGCGCGTGAGGCTCCGTTGTCTCGTAGGAGATGGTCGTAGGAGGAAGGGCCAAGGCTACCAGCGCCCGGAATCCCGGTCACACCGGGCCCCGTGGGTCAGGGGGAGGTGCGCTCTGCGAGACTCGGAGGGCAATGACGTCGTCCTCCCTCGAGCGCTTTCGCAACCTCGCGATCGTCGCCCACATCGATCACGGCAAGAGCACCCTGGCGGACCGCCTCCTCGAGCTCACCGGAGCCGTGGAGCTGCGCGACATGCGGGCGCAGTACCTCGACTCGATGGACCTCGAGCGCGAGCGGGGCATCACGATCAAGGCGCAGAACGTCCGGCTGACGTGGAAGGACCACACCCTCCACCTCATCGACACGCCCGGCCACGTCGACTTCGGGTACGAGGTGTCGCGCAGCATGGCGGCATGCGAAGGGGCGATCCTCCTCGTCGATGCGAGCCAGGGGATCGAGGCCCAGACCCTCGCCAACTGCTACGCGGCGCTCGAGGCCAACCTCACGATCGTCGCCGCGTTGAACAAGATCGACCTCCCGGCGGCCGAGCCCGACAAGCGTGCCGCAGAGATCGAACGGGTCCTCGGCGTCCCAGCCGCCGAGATTCTGCGCATCTCGGCCAAGACCGGTGAGGGTGTCGCCGACCTCCTCGACGCCGTGGTCGAGAGGATCCCGGCGCCCCAGGGTGATGCAGACGCGCCGCTGCAGGCTCTCATGTTCGACTCGTACTACGACGCGTACCGCGGCGTGGTCAGCGCGGTACGCGTCTTCAACGGAAGCCTCGTCACCGGTGCCCGCTTGCGGTACGTCAACGCGGGAGCCCAGCACGACGCCGAGGAGGTCGGCGTCCGGGCCCCCGGCCTCACTCCGGTCGCGTCGCTCGGTCCCGGCGAGGTCGGCTACCTGATCGCCGGGATCAAGGACGTCGGTGAGGCGCGCGTCGGTGAGACGGTGACGGTCGCGACCAACCCCGGTGAGGCGCTTCCCGGCTACGACGACCCGAAGCCGATGGTCTTCTGCGGCCTGTACCCCGTGGTCGGAGACGAGTACGCCGATCTGCGCGAAGCAATGGAGAAGCTGCGGCTCAACGACTCGTCGTTCACCTACGAACCGGAGACATCGGGCGCGTTGGGGTTCGGCTTCCGGTGCGGCTTCCTCGGTCTCCTGCACATGGAGATCATCCGAGAGCGACTCGAGCGCGAGTATGACCTGTCGCTCGTCGCGACGGCACCCAACGTCGAGTACCACGCTCGCCTTGTCGACGGTCGCGAAGAGGCTGTCGACAACCCGTCGTCGATGCCGCCCTCGAACCAGATCGACCACATCGAGGAGCCGTTCGTCACCGTGACCGTGCTGACGCCGACCGAGTTCGTCGGTGCGGTCATGGAGCTGTGTCAGCAACGACGCGCCGAGCAGACCCGCATGGAGTACCTCTCCGAAGAACGTGTGGAGCTCGTGTACGTCATCCCGCTCGCCGAGATCGTGATGGACTTCTTCGACCAGCTGAAGTCGCGAACGCGGGGGTACGCCAGCCTCGACTACGACCCTGCGGGTTACCGGGTGGCGAGCCTGGTCAAGGTCGATGTGCTCCTCAACAATGTCCCTGTCGACGCCTTCTCGACGATCATGCACAAGGACAAGGCGTACGAGTACGGCAAGCGCATGACCGAGAAGCTGCGCGAGCTCATCCCACGCCAGCTCTTCGACGTGCCGATCCAGGCAGCGATCGGTGGGCGCGTCATCGCCCGCGAGACCGTCAAGGCGAAGCGTAAGGACGTCATCGCGAAGTGCTACGGCGGCGACGTCAGCCGGAAGCGCAAGCTCCTCGACCGCCAGAAGGAAGGGAAGAAGCGCATGAAGCAGATCGGCAGCGTGGAGGTCCCTCAGGAAGCGTTCGTCGCCGCGCTCACCCTCGACGAGTGACCCGGCTGCCCTGAGCTGCGGGGTGCTGATCTAGGGCGTGCTGATCTCGGGCGAGGTGTACTCGTAGGCCGCGTGGCACCAGCCGTGCAGGCGGCGTGTCCCGTCATGAGCGGGAACGTCGGTGAGCCAGGGGTCGACGTCGATCCAGTCGCCGCCGAGCCGGCGTGTTCCCCACCGCGTGCGCACGACGGCACCCCTCGCGATCTCGGGGAGTCGAAGCGCCATCCACGAGGTCCCGGCGGCGACGCCGAACACGAGTCCGTCGGCGTGGAGGAGCACGGGAAAGCCGCACACGTAGCGTTGCTTCGCGCCGGGGATGTCGATGAGCGTCGCGTGGAGACGCTCGCAGAGGTCGGGGTGACACCGTAGGTCCTCGAGGCGGGGCCGCCGTTGCGTGCGTAGCGTGCGGGGCTCCTTGCGTGCCTGTTCACGGACCCACGACACGAACGCTTCCTGGTCGGACTCGTCGATCCTCACGCGCGTTCAACCCACCCCGGGATCGCGCGGCAAGCCCAGCACGCGCTCCGCCACGATGTTGCGCTGCACCTCGCTCGTGCCCCCGCCGATGGTCAAGGCCCGTGAGTAAAGGTAGCCGTCGGCCCAGAGGCGCGTGTCGGAGCCGAACGGCCCCCGGTCGGCGAGCATTGCGTCGGTGCCGGCCAGCTCGAGCGCGAGGGTCATCACGTGCTGGCCGTGCTCGTCTGCGAGGGCCTTGCGCACCGACGCCTCGGGGCCGGGCTCGAGGCCGCGTCCGCGCGCCGAGAGCGTGCGAAGTCGGATGAGCCGGAGGACCTCGGCCTCGATGTGCAACGCAGCCAGGCGCTGACGCACGAGCGGGTCGTCGGTGCCGCCGTGCGCGCGCACGAGGTCGATCACATTTTCCGCAGTCGGTCCATGGCCCCACAGCGCGCCCTCACCCGAGAGCGACACGCGCTCGTTGCCCAGGGTCACCTTGGCCAGCCGCCAGCCGTCGTGTTCGGTGCCCACGAGCCCCGACACCGGAATGCGAACCCCATCGAGGAACACCTCGTTGAAGTCGGCCTTGCCGTCCATCTGCTTGATGGGCTGTACCGTGATCCCGGGCGAGGCCATGTCGAGAACGAAGTAGCTCACGCCTCGGTGAGCTTCGGCGCCGGGGTCCGTTCTCGCCAGCAGGATTCCCCAGCGAGCGAGGTGCGCGAACGTCGTCCAGACCTTTTGGCCGTGCACCACCCATTCGTCGCCGTCGCGCGTCGCACGCGTCGCGAGCGACGCGAGATCGCTCCCGGCTCCCGGTTCGCTGAAGAGCTGACACCAGATCTCGGACCCGTCGAGGATTCCCGGGATCCAGCGCTGCTGCTGCTCCGGCGACCCGGCCACGAGCAAGGTCGGGCCGGCCCACCCGATCCCGATGGGGTTGAACGGTCGCGGGGCCCGGGCACCGCGCAGCTCGTCGTCCACCGCGAGCTGCTGGAGGGGGCCGGCATCGAGACCCCAGGGCTTGGGCCAGTGGGGGGCGACGAGGCCCGCCGCGGCGAGACGCCCGGCGAAGTCGGGGGGAAACCGCCCGTCGGGAGCATGCTCGGCCAGGAACGCTCTGGTCTCGGCCCGGAACGGCTCGGCGTCGGCACCCAGATCGAACCGGTCAATGGGGGTCATGATCGGCGAGGCTATTCGGGGCATCCACGGTGTGCCGTGGCACCGAACCACTGGTGAGCACCCCCGTCGACCCAGGCGACCCGCAAGCACCAGGAAGGCGTGTTCCGCGTGGACCGTGACGAGTACGGCGATGTGAGCGATGCGCAGCTGGTGGTGGCCATCGGGCGCTTCCATCAGGCCGCGCTCGCCGAGGCGTACCGCCGCCACGCCGGTGCCACGTTCGGACTCGGGTTGCGCATCGTCGTCGACCGCTCGCTCGCCGAGGAGGTCGTCCAGGAGGTGTTCCTCCGCCTCTGGAACGACCCGGAGAAGTACGATCCGGCGCGCGGGTCGTTGCGGTCATACCTGCTCGCGCAGACCCACGGGCGCTCGGTCGACCTCGTGCGATCGGAGTCGTCGCGCCGCGTGCGCGAGGAGCGCGACGCCCGCCGCACGGCGGCGTCCGGGTACGACCTCGAACGCGAGGTCTGGGACCTCACGCTCGCAGAGCAGGTTCGGGGCGCGCTCGAGCAGCTGTCCGAGAATGAACGCGCCGCGATCGAGCTCGCATACTTCGGCGGCCATACCTACCGTGAGGTCGCGGTCATGCTCGATGAGCCGGAAGGCACGGTGAAGAGCCGCATTCGTGCCGGGCTCGGTCGGCTCCGCGTCGAGCTCGTGAGCAGCGGTGCGATCGGTTCGGGGGAGCCATGGCTCGAGAGCTGACGCCATCTGAGATCGAGGAGCTGTTCGGTGTGTATGCGCTCGACGCGCTCGACGCCGACGAGCGCGCCGAGGTCGACACGTACCTCGAGCGTTCTGTCGCGGCCCGGACCGAGGTCGCTGAGCTGGAGGAAGTGGCGGCGATGCTGGCGCACTCCGGTGGCGCCGCGCCCGACGGCATCTGGGGCCGGATCGAGCAAGCGTTGGCGGCGGAGCCGCCGCGCCTCGTGCTGCCGCTCGATCAGGCTCGAACCGAACGAAGCCGCCGCCGCGGGTTTGGGGGCAGGGTTGCGCTGGCGATCGCCGGCGCGAGCGCGGCGGCGGCGCTGGTGACGGCGGTCGTCGTCTCGAGCCAGATGTCGGCGCAGGAGGATCGACTCGATCGTGTCGCCTCCAGCGTCGAGCACGACGGGATGCGCCGCGCCGCGATGGGAGCGCTGGCCGATCCGCGAGCCCGCACGGTCCGACTCAAAGCTCTCGACGGGGCCGGGAGCGCGACGGTCGTGAGCATGCCCGACGGCGGCGGCTTCCTGATGGCCCACGGTGTTGCGCGGCGCGCGCGCGGCCGCACGTACCAGCTCTGGGCGATGACCGGTGATCCGGGCACGCCCGGCCTCGTCTCGGCGGGGGTCCTCGGACGCGAACTGGACATCGCGGCGTTCCACGCTCCCGCCTCCGCGCATGGGTTCGTCGTCACCGAAGAAGCCGAGCCGGGCGCCCCCACGGCGACCGGCCACGTGATGCTGGCCGGCGAGTTCGCCTAGGCCCGCGATCAGGCCGCGCGATCATCTGGGGGTGCCGTTCGGCGTCTACGTCCACATCCCGTTTTGCGCCACCCGCTGTGACTACTGCGACTTCGCGACGTGGACCGACCGTGAGACGCTCATCGATGCCTACGTCGACGCCTGTGTTGCCGACCTCCGTCGACATGTCGTAGCCGGTACCGCGGCACCGGCTACGTCGGTGTTCTTCGGGGGCGGCACCCCGTCGTTGCTCCCGTCGGACCGACTCGTCGCGATCCTCGACGAGATCCCACGCTCGACGGACGCGGAGGTGACCGTCGAGTGCAACCCCGATTCCGTGGACGCCGACAAGCTCGCGGCGTACCGAGCGGCCGGCGTGACGCGAGTGTCATTCGGGGTGCAGTCGATGCGCCCCCGCGTGCTCGCCGCGCTCGGCCGGACGCATGACCCGGCGAACGTCACCCGCGCGGTCGCGCTCGCGCTCGACGTGGGCTTCCCGACCTTCAACCTCGATCTGATCTACGGGACGCCGGGTGAGACCGTCGACGACTGGCGCACCACCCTCGCCGAGACGCTCGAGCTCGAGCCGCCACATGTGAGCGCGTACGCGCTCACCGTGGAACCGGCCACCCAGCTCGGCCGCAACGTCGCCGCAGGAGCTCCGGCGCCCGACGATGACGACCAGGCCGAGAAGTACGAGATTGCCGACGAACTGCTCGCTGCCGCCGGCCTCGGTTGGTACGAGGTGTCGAATTGGGCCCGTGCAGGCCACGAGTGCCGCCATAACCTGCTGCACTGGTCGAGCGGCGACTATCTCCCGATCGGGTGCGCGGCACACGGGCACCGCGTCGGCCACCGGTGGTGGAACGTCCGTACGCCGGAGCGCTACATCGCCATGGTGGAGGCGGGGGACGATCCGACCGGCGGGGGCGAGGATCTCGACGACGCGACGCGCGCCGAGGAACAGCTGACCCTGGCGATCCGGACCCGGACCGGCGCGATCCTCCCGACGTCGATGCAGGCGGAGGCCACTCGCCTCGTCGACGCCGGGTTCCTCGTCCGCGCCGAGGATCGAGTGGTCCTCACCCGCCGGGGTCGGCTCCTGGCGACCGACATCACCGCACGACTGCTCGTCGCTGCGGGTGCGGAGCAGGAACTGCGCCGGAGCATCGCTGGCACTCGGTACGATTGAGTGCCAGCTATCGTCCGGCGCCCAGGCGACCTCGACCGGAGCACACGTGGACTACCCCGAACTCGACGAACGTAAGGCGGCGATCCTGCGCGCCATCGTCGAGGAGTATGTCGAGACGGCCCAGCCCGTCGGGTCCCAGACGATCGCCCGCTCGAGCCGGCTCGGGGTCTCGAGCGCCACGGTCCGCAACGAGATGACGGTCCTCGAGCGCGACGGGTACCTCGCCCAGCCCCACACGTCAGCCGGGCGCGTGCCGACCGATCTCGGCTACCGGTTCTTCGTCGACCACTTCACCGAGACCGGCAACCTGCCGGTGCCCCAGCGGCGTGCTGTCGCCGACTTCTTCGCTTCGGCCCATCGTGCGCTCGAGGATCTGCTCCACGAGACGAGCGGCCTGCTCGCGCGGGTGAGCCGCCATGCGGCCGTGGTCGTCGGCCCCCAGCCCGAGGCGGCCCACATCCGCAGCGTGCAGCTCGTGCAGCTGCAGCCCCACGGTGTGCTCGTCGTGCTGGTGCTCTCGAACGGCGTGGTCGAGAAGGAGCTGCTCACGCTCGGCACCGACATCGACGAGGCGCGGATCAGCGCCGCGACGGCTGCACTCGAGGAGAAGCTCCGCGGTGTGCCGTGGGGCCCGCTGCCCGCCGTCGCGTCCACGGGCAATCCCGAGGTTGACGCGTTGGTGAGCGCCGCGCGCGACGCCCTCATCACCCGCTCGCTCGATGAGACCACCGAGCCGGTGTACATCGGCGGTGCAAGCCGCCTCGCAGCAGAGCAGTCGGCGTTCTCGACCAACGAGCGGGCGGCGCGCCTGCTCGAGATGCTCGAGCACCAGGTCGTCGTGGTGTCGCTCGTGCGTGAGCTCCTCGACCGTGGCCTCACGGTCAGCATCGGTTCCGAGAACAGCCTCGACGATCTCCGCGACTGCTCGATCGTCCTCGCTCCGTACGAGGTCGACGGCCAGTCGGCCGGCGTCGTCGGCGTGCTCGGTCCGACCCGCATGGACTACCGCCATGCGCTC
>JALHSW010000062.1 GCA_022865365.1 Acidimicrobiia bacterium
CCGCCGAAGCAGGAGCGCGCGTCATCCGGTACCCCGTCGACAAGGACGCCACCGACCTCGAGCTCGCACTCGATGTCGCGGCCGCCCGAGGCGTCGCCCGCATCACGGTCGTCGGCGGCTACGGAGGCCGACTCGACCACTACCTCGCGAACGCCCTGCTCCTGGGGTCGGCCCGCTTCGCCGACATCGAGATCGACGGGTGGTTCGGCGACGCCCACGTGATCGTCGTCCGGCGCCACGCTCGCCTCGTCGGTCGCGCCGGCTCATTGGTCACCCTGCTGGCGACCAACGGCCCGGCACGGGGTGTCACCACCACGGGCTTGCGCTACCCCTTGCACGAAGCGGTCCTGCTCCCCGGCTCGACGCTCGGCGTGAGCAACGAGCTCGTCGGTACCGACGCGGAAGTCTCGGTGAGCGGCGGCACGGTCCTCAGCATCCAACCCGATGCCCTCGGAGAGGCCTGACGTGCGGCGCCGCGGGTTCTCGATCCTCTGCTGCGCCCTCGTGACCGCGACCTCCTTGGCCGGCGCACCGGCCGCCGGTGCCCGCGACGACGTGACGCTCACGCTCGTCACCCACGACTCGTTCGCGATCTCGAAGTCGGTCCTGCGCTCCTTCACGCGCGAGACGGGCATCAAGGTTCGGGTACTGCCGTCGGGCGACGCCGGCGCCGCGCTGAACCAGGCGATCCTCACGAAGGACGCTCCGCTCGGTGACCTGCTCTTCGGCGTCGACAACACCTTTCTCTCGAGAGCACTCGACGAGGGGGTGTTCGAGCGCTACCGGTCGCCCGAGCTCACCCGGGTCCCGGCGGCCTATCGGATCGACACGACCCACCACGTGACGCCGGTCGACCACGGCGACGTGTGCATCAACGACGACACGGCCTGGTTCGCCGAGCACGGCCTTGCGGTGCCCCGGACGCTCGACGACCTCACGAAGCCCGCATACAAGGGCCGCCTCGTCGTGGAGAACCCGGCGACGTCGTCGCCCGGCCTCGCGTTCCTCCTCGCGACCGTCGACCGGTACGGCGAGGACGGCTGGCGCGCGTACTGGGAACGGCTGCGGGCGAACGACGTCAAGGTGGTGAGCGGCTGGGAGCAGGCCTACAACGGGGAGTTCAGCGCCGGCGAAGGCGGTGGCGACCGCCCCCTGGTCGTCTCCTACGCGTCGAGCCCTGCTGCGGCGGTGTACTTCTCGGACCCCCGGCCCACGGAGGCCCCGGTCGGCACCGTGCTCGACACGTGCTTCCGCCAAGTCGAGGTCGTGGGGATCCTCCGGGGGACCGAGCACCCTCGTGCGGCGCGCCGACTCGTCGACTTCATGCTCTCGCGCCGATTCCAGGAAGACGTGCCGCTCCAGATGTTCGTCTTCCCGGTCCGCGACGACGCTCGGCTCCCTGCCGTGTTCACCAGGTTCGCCGACGTCCCAACCGACCCCGCAAGCCTGGCCCCGAGCGTCATCGGCGCACACCGCGAGCAGTGGATCGACGAGTGGACCGACACCGTCCTGCGCTGACCCATCCGGTCCGTTCGGTCCGCCCGCTGCGCCCGGTCCGCTGGATCCTCGTCGCCGTGCCGGTTGCCTTCCTCGTCGCGTTCTTCGCGTACCCCGTCGCCACGATCCTCGGACGGGGGCTCTGGCCCGACGGCCATCTCGACCTCTCGCCGCTGGTCGACGTCGCCGGCAACGCTGCGCTGCGCGACGTCGCGTGGTTCACGGTGTGGCAGGCGGCGCTCTCGACGATGCTCGCGCTGGCGGTGGGACTCCCGGGCGCGTTTGTGCTCGCGCGCTACCGCTTCCCCGGCCGCTCGCTCGTCCGGGCGCTCATCGTGGTCCCGTTCGTGCTCCCCACGATCGTCGTCGCGTCGGCGTTCCTCGCGCTCGGCGTCGAACCCTCGCTCGGGGCGATTCTCCTCGCGCACGTCTTCTTCAACTACGCGGTGGTCGTCCGCACCGTTGGCGGGCTCTGGGCCCATCTCGATCCGCAGCAGGAAGAAGCGGCGCGCGTGCTCGGGGCATCTCGCCTGCGAGCCTTCACCAGGGTCACGCTCCCGGCACTGCGCCCCGCGATCCTCGCGGCTGCGTCGATCACCTTCCTCTTCACGTTCACGTCCTTTGGTGTGATCCTCGTCCTGGGCGGCCCGACCCGCGCCACCCTCGAGACCGAGATCTACCGACAGACCGCGCAGCTCCTCGATCTGCGCACGGCGGCCGCCCTGTCGATCTTGCAGCTCGTCGCCGTCGTCGTGCTGCTCGTCGCGACCGGCCGCTTCCAGGGTCGTCGAGCCGTCGCCCTCGGGTTGCGCGCCGCCGCCGTCACGACGCGATCCGTGCGCTCGGTCGGTGAACGCGCGCTCCTCGGCGCAAACCTCGCCCTGATGCTCGCCCTCCTCGGGGTCCCGATGGCCGTGCTCGTCGCACGATCCTTCGCGACGGAGAACGGGCCCGGCTTCGGCTTCTACCGCGCCCTCGGCGAGCTCCGGTCGGACAGCGTGCTCTTCGTCCCTCCGGCCGATGCGGTCGTGAACTCCCTGCTCTTCGCCACCGTCGCGACCGCGATCGCGCTGGTGGTCGGCGGGCTCGCCGCGTTCGCCGTGGTCCGGCACCGAAGGGGTCGAGCGCTCGAAGCCGCGCTCGCGCTCCCGCTCGGGATCTCTGCCGTGACCGTCGGGTTCGGGTTCCTCATCGCACTCGACGAACCTCCCCTCGACCTCCGGACCTCGTGGATCATCGTGCCGATCGCGCACGCGCTGATCGCAATCCCGTTCGTCGTCTGGCTCGTCACGCCCCTCCTGGGCTCCATCGACCCGCGCCTGCGCGAGGCCGCCGCGGTGCTCGGGGCATCACCACGCCGAGTATGGCGAGAGGTCGACCTCCCGATCGTCGGACGGGCGTTCGCCATCGCAGCCGGCTTCGCCTTTGCGATCTCCCTCGGCGAGTTCGGCGCCACCCTCTTCATCGCGCGGCCCGATCGCCCCACCCTGCCGGTCGTGATCTATCGGCTGCTCGGACAGCCCGGCGCCCAGAACTTCGGCGCCGCCATGGCCGCGAGCACGATCCTCATGGCGCTGACCGTCGTTGCGATCCTCACCGCCGAACGCGCCCGCGTCGGCGACATCGGCACCTTCTGAGGCCCGAGATGCTCACGATCGAAGACCTGACCGTCGGCTACGGAGAGCACACTGCCCTTGACGGCATCGATCTCACCGTCGGCGACGACGAGATCGTGTGCGTGCTCGGCCCGAGCGGCAGCGGCAAGTCGACGCTGCTGCGCGCCATCGCGGGCCTCGAGTCGCCCACAGCAGGCCAGATCCGTCGCGACGGGGCCGACCTCGCCGGAGTCCCGACGCATCACCGCCGGCTCGGCCTCATGTTCCAGGACCACGCGCTGTTTCCCCACCGCGACGTCATCGGCAACGTCGTGTTCGGCCTCCGGATGCACGGCGTGAGCCGTTCGGAGGCCCGAGCGCGCGCGAGCACGACCCTCGCGCTCGTCGGACTTGCCGGCTACGAGCAGCGGGCGGTCCATGAGCTCTCGGGCGGCGAGCAGCAGCGGGTCGCCCTCGCTCGCGCCCTCGCGCCGGCCCCATCGCTGCTGATGCTCGATGAACCACTCGGGGCACTCGACCGGGCCCTGCGCGAGCACCTCGTCGACGAGCTCGGTGCGCTGTTCCGGACGCTCGGCCTGGCCGTGCTCCTCGTGACCCACGATCATGACGAGGCATTCGCGCTCGGTGATCGTGTCGCGATCCTCCAGGACGGCCGAATCGAGCAGATCGGGTCGCCGGTCGAGCTGTGGACCCGCCCGGCGACTGCCTTCGTCGCCGAATTCCTCGGCTGGAACGTGACGCGCGCGCTGGCGCCGGGGCTTGCCGCCGTGCGACCCGACGCGCTTCGCCTCGGAACAGGCAACGGTCGACCGGCGCCAGTCGTGGTGGGGCAGGTCGCGAGGCAGACGTTCCGCCGCGACCACTGGCGGATCCAGGTCGAGCTGGCCGACGGCACCGCGCTCGATGTCGAGCTGCGCGACACCCGCCCGCCCGACGTCGGTACGACCGTCGAGGTGATCGTCGACCCCGCTGACGTCATCGCGCTCCCCGACTGAGCCGGCCAGATCGAGCCGGGCGCCCGGCCGCCGCGCCCAAGCGGGGCCCCACCTGCACCGAATCCGCACATCTTGGGCAGGACACCCCGACAATCGCTCCGTACCATGGCCTTGTGCCAGTGGAAGCCCTCGTCCCGCCCAACGTCGCGCCCATACGGACGCGCACCGTCCTCGTCATCGAGGACGAGGCCACCATCGCCCAGGCCGTCGCCGTTCGCCTCCGCAGCGAGGGGTTCACGGTCGAGGTCGCCAACGACGGGCCCGGCGGCGTCGAAGCCTGCGCACGATTGCATCCTGACGTCGTCGTCCTCGACCTCATGCTCCCGGGCCTCGACGGCCTCGAGGTATGCCGTCGCATCCAGCGCGACCGTCCGGTTCCCGTCCTGATGCTGACGGCGCGCGACTCCGAGACCGACCTCGTCGTGGGCCTTGCGGTCGGTGCCGACGACTACCTCACGAAACCGTTCAGCGCTCGCGAGCTGGTGGCTCGCGTGCACGCGCTGCTTCGTCGCGTCGAACGCACCCCCGATCGCGCCGCCGGCGTCCCGCTGCGCCTCGGCTCCGTCGAGCTCGACCTCGCGTCGCGCGTCGTGCACGTCGGATCCGCGATCGTGCACCTCACCCCGACCGAGTTCGACCTACTGGCATTCCTCGCGAAGCGCCCTGGGCGCGTGTTCACCCGCGACCAGCTCCTCGGCGACGTTTGGGGCTATCGCGTCGGCGCCGGAGGACGCACCGTCGACTCGCACGTTCGGGCGCTGCGGCGCAAGCTCGGGACCGAAGTCATCCGCACCGTGCACGGCATCGGGTACGCGGCCGGGTCGGACGAGCACTCGTGACCCGCCACCTCCCGGAGCTCGAGCATTTGCGCGACCTCGACGTGCGCCGTCCGCTCGATCCCCTGCCGTCGATCAAGCTCAAGCTCGGCGCGCTCCTTGCCGTTGCGGTCGCCGTCACCATCCTCGTGTTCTGGCTCGGCATCAAGGTGGGCATCTGGCCGTCGGTGAGCGGTGTGCTGGCCGGTGTCACGGCCATGGGCTTCGTCTGGTGGCTCTCGCGTGGGGTCACCAGCCCGTTGCGCGAGATGGTGGCCGCGGCCGACGCCATGGCTCGCGGCGACTACAGCCGTCGGGTCACGACGACCTCCCACGACGAGGTCGGCGCCCTCGCCCGGGCCTTCAACGAGATGTCGGCCGAGCTCGCCGAGACCGACCGCGTGCGCCGCGACCTCGTGGCGAACGTCTCCCACGAGCTGCGTACCCCGATCGCGGCGCTCCAGGTCGCGCTCGAGAACCTCGCCGACGGTGTTGCCGATCCCGAACCCGACACGTTCCGGACGATGCTCAGCCAGGTCGAGCGGCTCGGTCGCCTGGTGAAGCAGCTCCTCGACCTGTCGCGCCTCGAAGCCGGCACCGTACCGCTCGATCTCGCCGAGTTCCGCGTCGTGCCCCTCCTCGAGCACGCGGTGCGCGAGCAACGGCTCCACCAGCCGGGCATCGACGTAGCCGTCGACGTCGATCCAGTCGACCTGACCGCCGACGGCGACCCCGAGCGCGTGCACCAGGTGGTCGCGAACCTCCTCGAGAACGCAGTGCGCTACTCCCCGACTGGCGGCACCGTCGAGGTGCGCGCCCGTCGGCTCGACACCGGCGTGGTGATCGAGGTGCTCGACGAAGGCCCCGGGATCCCCGAAGCCGAACGCGCGCGGGTCTTCGATCGCTTCGAACGACTCGACCCGGCGCGCTCGTCGAGCGACGGCGGCGCAGGGCTCGGCCTGGCGATCGCACGCTGGATCGTCGATCTGCACGGGGGCGACATCCACCCCGAGATGCGGGAGCCGCACGGCTGCCGCATGGTGCTCACACTTCCGGCGCACCTTCCGAACGCGACCAAAGAGAAGGAAACCAACTGATGGCGCTCACCACGATCGAAGAGGCACTGAAGCGGATCCGCCGCGGCGAGATGGTCCTCGTCGTCGACGACGAGGACCGCGAGAACGAAGGCGACCTCACGATGGCGGCATCGTGGGTCACGCCCGAGGCGGTGAACTTCATGATTCGCTGGGCGCGGGGGCTCGTGTGCATGCCCTGCGCTCCGTCGGTGCTGGACACGCTCGGTCTCGCGCCGATGGTCCCCCCGGACCAGGCCGGCTGCGACACGGCGTTCACCGTATCGATCGATCACCGCGATGCGGGCAGCGGCATCGGCGCGGCTGACCGTGCGCTCACGATCCGGCGCACGGCCGACCCCGACATGAAGCCGAGCGAGTTCA
The DNA here is from genome assembly GCA_022865365.1 of Acidimicrobiia bacterium. GTDB lineage: Bacteria > Actinomycetota > Acidimicrobiia > IMCC26256 > PALSA-555 > JALHSW01. Next base: position 6,381 of record JALHSW010000062.1, read on the forward strand.
AGCAGCCGGGTCACGTGTTCCCGCTGCGCGCGCGTCCCGGCGGCACCCTCGAGCGTCGCGGTCATACGGAAGCGGCCGTCGACCTCGCGGTGCTCGCGGGACTCCCGCCCGTCGCGATGATCTGTGAGGTCCTCGACCACGACGGCGCCCCCGCGCGCTTCGACGCGCTGGTGGAGTTCGCGGCCGATCACCGCATCGCGATCATCTCCGTGGAGCAGGTGGCCGAGCGCCGCAAGGCCGTCGTCACCGACGCACGCACCCCTGCGACGTTGGTGCTGTAGGCCTACATCACGAGAGCAGGGACGCGTCACGCAAGCAGGGACAGGACGAGCCCGGCCTGGGCGAGGTGGTACGTCACCATGATGGCGACCCGGCCCCAAGGGCGTTCCTCGACAAAGCGAGTCTCGGCGATCAGCGAGTCGGACGCCACGAACAGCAGCGCCCCGAGGATCGCGAATGCGTTCCCACTCGCGATGGCGCTCGCGGCCATGGCACCGATCGCGCCCATGTAGGCCAACACCGGCACGACGAGCTCGTCACGGCCGGTCCGGCGAAGCGCCCCGACGAAGCGCATGCACAGGGGCACGACGAGCACCGTCACCACAGCGGCGCCGATCGCGTAGTCGGCAAGTGAGCCCCCGTGGAGCGCGAACCCCACGGTGTAGAGCAGCTGGGCGACGAAGAACGAGCCGAGTCCCGCGACGAAGCGGTCTCTCGGGAGCATGAGGAACACGTCGCCGGCGAGCGAGGCGAGCAGCGCCAGGACGAACATGGTGCGGGTGTCGGAGTAGGCGGGATCGAGCGTCGCGGCGACGAGGGCGAGGGCGAGGGTGGCGCCCGGCTTGCAGAGGTACTCGAGGCGACGGAGGCCCTGCGCGACCGCCAGCCAGTCGAGCACCGCGAGCACCGCAGCGACTCCGAGCAGGATCCACGCGGTGGTCGTCACTCACCCGATCCTGCCCGTTGGCGCGGCGACAAGCGAGTCCGGCACCTCGGGGCGGGACATGGGAACCTGCACGGAAGCGGGAGGAGAGCACGATGATGACGGCAGGCGGCTCGAACCTCGTCTCGTGCACACCGACGTCCGTGCAGACCGATCCCTGCTGACGTGCCGCCCGTCCCCGCCACCGTCGTCTCGCGAGCCTTCGGCTGGCTCCGCGAGCTGCAACGCCGGTACAACGCGATCGGTGGGCCGACGCTTGCCGGCGGCGTCACCCTCTACGGGTTCCTGGCGCTGTTCGCCCTGCTCGTGCTCGGCGTCGCCATCCTCGGCTTCCTCTCGGCCGACAACAGCCACCTTGCCCACGACATCACAGCCGAGCTCGGGCTCACGGGACAGGCAGCCCGCATCATCACAGACTCGGTCGACGCGGCCCAGAAGAGCCGCAGCCTCGCCACGGTGGTCGGCGTGGTGGGCATCCTGTGGCTCGGAACGAGCTTCGCGGTCGTCGTCGCGAACGCGTTCGACGCCGCGTGGCGCGTGCCCGGGCGCGGCCTACGCGATCGCGCATGGGGGTTCGTGTGGCTTCTCGGCGCCGCGGTCCTGCTGGGTGCAGCCGGCCTCGCGACCGCAGCCTGGGATCTTCTCCCCACCGCGTTCGCGCCGTTGGTCGCGGCGATCACCCTGGCCACGAACGCGGTGCTCTGGATGTGGACGTCGTGGATCCTGCCCAACCGCGACGTGGCCTGGCGGATCCTCGTGCTCCCCGCCATGCTCGCCGCTGTCGCGTTCGAGGTGCTGAAGGTGGCGGGCGCGTACATCGTCCCCCACTACGTCGAGCGGTCATCCGAGCTCTACGGCGCGATCGGCGTGGTCTTCGCGATCCTGCTGTGGTTGCTCGTCCTGGGGCGCGTCGTCGTGTACATCGCGGTCATCGAGGCGTGGCGAGCCGACCGCTCGGAACCAACGACCATCCTCGAGTAGCCAGGTCGGCTCAGGGCTCAAGGCGCGTGTTCGCCCGGGAACCATCGGGGGCGGCACTCGAGGCGGCCGTGGAGAGCGGTCTCGAACGCCGCCTCGGTGCGAAGTACCGTTCAACCGCCTGAAGAGAGGAGCCCGACCGATGGCCTTCCACCACGTCGCGATCGCAACCCGAGATCTGGACGCCACCCACCGCTTCTACACCGAGGTGATGGGGTTCGAGCTCGTGAAGGTCGAGGCCGCGCCGGCGCCCGAGGGCGGCTGGGCCCGCCACCTGTTCTACGACACCCGCGGCGGCCAGTGCCTGGCGGTGTGGGACGTGCACGACGACCCGGCGATCCCGGACGACTTCGATCCGTCGATCAGCCGCGGCCTCGGCCTGCCGAGCTGGACGAACCACCTCGCGTTCGACGCCCCCGACCTCACGGCCCTCGACGCGTTTCAGCAGCGGTGGCTGGATCACGGGTACGCCGTGCTCCGCATCGACCACGGTTGGTGCACGTCGATCTACCTCGACGACCCGAATGGCATCGCCGTCGAGTTCTGCTGCACGACTCGCGCCTTCACCGACGAAGATCGGCACGAGGCCGACGAGCGACGACGCGCAGCACAGCCGATGCTGCACGAGCCGCCGGTCGCCGAGGTCATCGAAGCGCCGAAGCCGGCGTCCGTGGTCTGACGCGCGCCGAGGGCCCGGCCGGAGCCGGACCCTCGTCTACACGTCGAGCGTCGGGATCTTCACCATCGCCCGCTGCTGTGAGGAGAGTGTGGGGCCGAGATCCGGGTCGACCCATCTGTCGACCCGATTGTCGACCCGGACGCCGAAGCAGACGTCGGATCAGGCGGCTTCGAGACCGGCTGCCACGCGGCCCGGCTCGTCGCGGAACCGGTACCACGTCTTGGCCCGGTAGTCGTAGAGCTGGCAGGTCTTGAAGATCTGCCGCACGTCCGACCACGTGAAGCGGTACTCGAGCATGTGGTCGCCGACGACGGGTTGGAGATCGGCCGCGGCGCGCTGGAGCCGGTAGAAGGGGATCTTCGTGTCCACGTGGTGCGGCGTGTGCACGAGGATGCCGTGCGTCAGCGTCTCGAACACCTTCGGCGTACGCACGATGGTGCTGCATGCCACCTGACCGATCGACGCGCACCACTCGTCGCGCTGGTCGAAGAACGGCAGGCTCGGGTGCGTGTGGTGCAGGTACACCGCGAAGGCGAGGAGGTAGGTGAAGACCACCCACGGCACCACGACCGCGGCGATCACCCCGCCGATGCCGCCGGCGAAGAGGAAGGCGAGCACCGAGGCCACGACGACGTACGCGAGGGTGACGAGACGTGACCGCGTGAAGTGGTTGCGCTTGCGCACGTCCTTCGGTGGGCGGAACGTGACCATGGCCGGCCACCACACCCGCAGCACGTAGTGCACCGCGCAACCGGGGAGACTGCGCTCCACGCGGTACACGAACCGCGACCACCGCGAGGAGGCCTGGTACTGCTCGGGGCTCTTCGGCGCCCAGATCCAGTCGATCATCGTGAACGACGTGAACCCGTGGTGCGCCTTGTTGTGGCCGTAGATCCACAGTCGATACATGTTGATCGACGGCAGCATCGCGATCGATCCGAGCACCTCGGCCGTGCCGGTGAACCCGAAGAGCGCGCCGTGGGCCGCGTCGTGCGCCCAGACGAAGAGCAGCGCGACTGCAACACCGAGGAGCACACCGAGCAGGAGCTTGAGCAGGATGCCGGGGACCACGTACACGCCCGCGAGGAGCACCGCGTACAGCGCGACGTCGAAGGCCAGCCACCCGAACGCCTTGGCGTTCGATCGCTCATAGACTTCCGGGGAGAAGGCCGCCCGGACGGTGCCGAGCTTCACCTTCCGCATCTCGGCGTAGCCCGGGTCGACCGGCACACCGGAGGCGGGAACGGGAGCGGGCGGGGCGTCGAGCAAGGCCACGCGCGAAGCCTACCGACTGGTCGGTAGGTCGGCGAGTCAGGACGGGAAGTCGTTCAAGGGAGCCACCCTCGCCCCGGGGGGCTGTCCGAGGCCCGGGCACTAGGGTTCGCGGCGCATCGACCCCCCGCCGGAGGCTTCGCATGGACTTCGCCCTGAGCGCTCGCGCCGAAGACGCCCGCGCGCAGCTCCGCGACTTCATCGAGACGGTCGTGGAACCCGCGACGCCCCGCTACTTCGAGGAGGTCGCGGAGTCCGGCGACCCCCACTTCCACCCGCCGGTCATGGAGGAGCTGAAGGGCCAGGCCCGCGCGAGGAGCCTCTGGAACCTCTTCCTCCCCGACACCGAGCTCGGCGCCGGTCTGACCAACGTCGACTACGCGCCGCTGTGCGAGCTGATGGGCCGGAACCACCTCGCGGCCGAGGCCACCAACTGCTCCGCACCCGACACCGGGAACATGGAGCTGCTGCACCAGTTCGCCACGCCGCTTCAACGCGAGCAGTTCCTGCAGCCGCTGCTCGAAGGCGAGACGCGCTCGTGCTTCGCGATGACCGAGCCCTGGGTCGCGAGCAGCGACGCCACCAACATCTCGAGTCGCATCGAGCGCGACGGCGACCACTACGTGATCAACGCGCACAAGTGGTGGACGAGCGGAGCGGCGTCAGCGCGGTGCAGCTTCGCGATCCTCATGGGAGTCTCGGACCCCGACGCCGACCCACATCGTCGGCACTCGATGATCATCGTGCCGTTCGACACGCCCGGTTTCCGCGTCGTGCGAACACTCCCGGTCTTCGGGCACGACGCCGGCGGCGGTCACTGCGAGACACTGTTCGAGAACGTCCGGGTGCCGGCCGAGTACCTGCTCGGCGAGGAGGGCGGTGGGTTCGCACTCGCGCAGGCCCGCCTCGGACCGGGACGCATCCATCACTGCATGCGAGCCATCGGTGCCGCCGAGCGGGCGCTGGAGCTCATGTGCGCGCGCGCCCAGCAGCGAGTCGCGTTCGGGAAGCCGCTCGCCGACCAGGGCGTCGTGCAGCACACCGGGGCCGAGAGCCGCATCGAGATCGAGCAGGCGCGCCTGCTCACGATGAAGGCCGCCTGGCTCATGGACACGGTCGGCGCCAAGGGTGCCCGCTTCGAGATCGCGGCCATCAAGGTCGTCGCGGCGCGGGTCGCCGCGTCAGTGATCGACCGTGCGATCCAGCTCTTCGGTGGTGCCGGGGTCTCGGACGACTGGCCGCTCGCGCAGATGTGGATGTACGTGCGCACCGTCCGCCTGGTCGACGGTCCCGACGACGTGCATCTCATGCAGATCGCCCGCCGCGAGCTCCGCAAGTACGAAGCCTTCCGCGGCGCGTGAACAAACCCCTTGTGTGTGCACTCGTCGGTGCCATGACCCCGGTCAGTGCACACACAATGGGGGAGAGGTGAAGGTTCGGATCGGGCTGGGGCTCGGCGTCGGGGGGTTGCGTGACGACGGGCAGTTCGGGGCGCTCGTGGACGCACTCGAAGGTCACGGCTTCGACTCGCTCTGGCTGTCGGAGCGTGTCATGGGCGATGCCCCCGATCCGCTCGTCGGTCTCGCGTTCGCCGCGGGCCGCACCCAGCGCATCAAGCTCGGTACGAGCGTGCAGGTGCTTCCCGGCCGCAACCCCGCACTGCTCGCGAAGGCCTGGGCCAGCCTCGACCGCCTCTCGAGCGGACGTGCGCTCCCGGCGTTCGGTCTCGGCAACCCGGTCGCGGCCGAGCACCAGGCATTCGCGGTGACCCGCGAGGACCGAGCACCGATCTTCGACGAAGCACTCCCGTTGATCCGCCGCCTCTGGGCCGAGGACCGGGTCGATCACGACGGCCCGCACTTCTCGTACCAGGCGCTCTCGGTCCGGCCCAAGCCGACCCAGGCACGCATGGACGTGTGGCTCGGGGGGCGGGCCAAGTCCGAGCTGCGCCGCTGCGGACGTCTCGGCGACGGGTGGCTCGCCAGCTTCCTGACGCCCACCGAGTGCGAGGAGAAGCGCCCGATCATCGAGGAGGCCGCGGCCACCGCCGATCGCACGCTCGACCCCGAGCACTACGGCGCGATGGTGCTCTACGCACGCGCTGAGATCCCCGACGAGCTCCGCACCCGCCTCGGCGCACTGCGCCCGGAAGCCGACCCTGCCGAGCTGGTGGCCGTCGGCCCTGACGCGCTGCGGACTCGGCTGGCCGCCTACGCTGCGGTCGATTTCTCGAAGCTCGTCGTCGTGCCCCTCGCAGAACCGGCCCCCGACGAGGGCGGCTGGGACGCGGAGCTCACTGGCCTCGCCGACGCCGTGCTCGACCTCCAGACCTGAATCCGGGCAGGGCTGTATCCCGGACTACTCGAGCGCAGGGAGCTGCTCGAGCTCGTCGAGCTCGTGGGTCACCAACGGCGATCTCGCCAGGCTCAACGTCGCGACGATCATCACCACCACCGCCGCGCCGGTCGCGACGAGCGCGAGCGGCTGCGTCGCACCGATCGCTTCGCCGAAGAGCGTGATACCGATCACGGAACCGACGACCGGGTCGGTGATCGCCATCGCCGGCAACGACGCCGCGAGGTGGCCCGCCTGGAACGCGCTCTGGTTGAGCAAGAACCCGATCACCCCCGCACCGACGAGCACGTACGGCTGCCAGTGCGCGAACGTCCCCCACCCGTCGTGACCAAGGAGGTCGAGGGTCGACTTGGTCAGCGCGGCCGTCAGCCCGTACACGCACCCAGCCGCGAACGCGAGCAGCAACGCCCGACGACCCGGCGACGCACCACGCGCCGCGAGGACCGCGAGCGTGATGGGCACGGCGAGCCCGACGGCAGTCAGCACCCACGCGAGCAGTGAGGCCTGCGACCGTCCCCCACCGGGATCACCGACGGTCACGAACACCGCGAGCCCCCCGACCAGGGCGATGGCCGGGACCCACTCGCGCCGGGTCACCTTCCCGGTGTTCCCGATGGTCGCGAGCGGGAGCGCCCAGAGCAGCCCGGTGACCAGCAACGGCTGCACGATGATGATCGACCCGAGCGCGAGCGAGGCGGCCTCGAGGAAGTACGCGCCGCCGTCGACCGCGGTCCCGATCAGCCACATCGGTCGCTTGACGAGGGCAACGAGCAGCCCCGGCCGCAACGACAGCTCGGGTGGTGCTTCGGATGCGGCGCGCTGCTGGAGCACCGACGCGAGCGCGTAGGTGAACCCGGCCGCGATGGCGAGAACGATCGCGATCGAGGTGTCGGACACTGCCGATCCTGCTCAGTCGGCGCGCAGCGTCATCGCGCCGCGACGAATGCCGTGCTCGCCGACCGTCCCGACCTGCAGCCCACGCGTCACGAACGCCTCGGCCAGGAGCGGGAGGGCACCGACCGTGTTCCGCCATGATCCCGGATACGACTCGCTGTCAGTGTCGTGCAGCAGCACGGTGCCACCGTTGACGTAGCGTCGCAGCACGTCGTCGGTGATCGAGGCGGGCGTCGCTTCCTTGCGCCAGTCGCGTCCCCATGATGTCCACAGCACCGTCGAGAGCCCGGCCCGCCGAGCCCCACGGAGCGCGCCGTACGACAGGACCCCGAACGGCGGGCGGAACCACCTGGGCTCGACCCCACTGCAGTCGGCGATCGCGTCGCGACCGCGGCGGATGTCGTCGGCCGCGGAGCCGGGCATCCGTCGGAGCATGTTCCGATGCTCGTCACCGTGCACCCCGATCTCGTGGCCGGCGGCCGCGACCTCGGCGACGAGCGCACGCGCCTCACGCACCCGGCTACCGAGCATGAAGAACGTCGCCTTCCATCCGAGACCTTCGAGCACTTCGAGGAAGGCCGGAGTGGTCGCAGTATCCGGGCCGTCGTCGAAGGTGAGGGCGACGTGATCCGGTCGCCCTCGGCCGACGAGAGCCGGGGTGAAGCGGATCCCGAACGGCGAGACGCCGGCCAGCGCGGGCGCGGCATGGACCGCAGCAGCGGCTCCGGCCAACCCCACCGCCGTGGCCCCGGCGACGGCGACGGCGCTCAGCGCAGATCCTCGAGCGGGCGGACGCGCAGCCCGTCGGCTTCGACGCGAGCCGCGAAGTCCTCGAGCGCGAGCGTGACCGCCAACGGATCACGGCCTCGACCGTCGAGCAGATAGATGCGACGTCCCGATGGGTCTGGCACGTCCTCGGGCCGGAACGTCGCGTTCGGGCGGACAAGACGCTGCTTGCCCGGGCCGGTACGGCAGTAGAACTGGTCGAACGCGTCGAGGGCCCGCCCGGGCACGAAATCACGCACCGGCGTACCCGTCGAGTTGGAGATCACCTCCCACGACTTGTCGCAGTCGTCATGCGCCCGGTTCCAGCGCAACGTGCGGCTCTTGCCCCAACCCCCGTTCGCGACGGGCACCCCGACCGCCGCGAGATCCGCGAGCCGGTCGGTCGCGTGCGACGCGGTGCGACCGTCGACGACAAGGGTCGCACCCATGTCGGCAATGGTCCCGACCACTCCGTTGCGCTTGAGCTCGCGGCCGTCGACTCGCACCCCGAGGTACACGGTGGTCTTCGCGTCCTTGGGTGCCTTGGCGACCCCGACGCCGAGCGCCGCGACGCCGTGGGCACCGACCGTGAGGACGAAATACAACCCGACCAACGATGCTGCTGCGACGCCGACGCGCCGTCGGCCCTTGGGTGTCTGAAAGGGTGTGAGCAGCGCATCGGCGCGGGTCTTCGCCGCGAGATCGATGACGTCGTCGGCGGGGTCACCCGCGAACAGCGCCTTGCCCGCGGCGATCATCGCGTCGCGTTCGGCACCGGGCGTCGTAGCACCCTCGAGCGCGTCGGCGAGCTCGTCGTTGTCGTGCGCGTACCGGCTGACGCCCGAACCGGCCATGTACTTCGCGTTGTCCTTGCCGTGCCCGGCGATCGGCTGGAACGAGATGACGGGGACCCCCGCCGCAAACGCCTCCATCGCGGAGAGCCCGCCCGCGTTCTCCACGAGCGCGTCGGCCGCGGCCATGAGACCGGGCATGTCGTCGGTCCAGCCCAGCACCGTGGCGTTGAACCCGCGCTCGAGGAGCGAGGCCCGCAGCTTCTCGTCCGTCCCGCACACGACGATCGGGTGGTAGGCGTCGCCACACCTCGTGACTGCATCGACGGTCGCGCCGACGTCGCCGACTCCCCACGAACCGGCCACGACGAGGACGGCGTGCTCATGGGGCTCGATGCCCATCCGCCGGCGCATGTCGTCGCGGTCGGGCTTGTCGCCACGGAAGCTGTCGCCCACGAGCGGACCCGACGCGACGTTCGTGTGCCCACCACGCTTGGCCGCGGTCTCGGCCGACATCGGGCTCACCGCCATGTGCAGGTCGACCCCCGGGTGGACCCACAGCGGGTGGACCGCGAAGTCGGTGAGGAAGGTCGCGACCGGGACGCGCAGCCAACCCTTCTTGCGCATGCGTCCGAGGACGAGCGACGCGAGCGGGTAGGTGGAGACCACCGCGTCGGGCCGCGTGCGACGCAGCTCGCGTCGTAGCGCCCGCCGGGTGAGCATGCTCATCGCGCGAACCACGGGGCCCCAGAGGATCGCGCCCCCGCGGTCGAGCGCCTGATAGGTGAGGTCATAGGTCCAGGCGAGGCGCTTGAGCTGGAAGAGGTAGGTCCAGCGGACGAAGCCACCGAGGCGCAGCGGGATCATCTCGAGGTAGTCGACGACGCGGACCGTGTGGCCCTGGGCCTCGAGGCGGCGTTGCAGCTCGCGCGCAGCCCCGTCGTGACCTGCGCCCATCGACGCCGAGACGATCAGGATCCCACGACGCACATCCCGAGATTACTTGGCCACCTCGAGGACGGCAGAACGGCCAGGAATCCCGGAATCCCGGAATCCCGGGATCTGGAGATCTGGCGTTCTGGGCTTCTGGGCTAGTTCGTCCCGTCGACGAGCACGCCGGCGAGCATCCCTGCGACGAGCAGCGCGCCAGCGAGGCGCGTGTGCACGAACGCGATGGCCGCGAACCAGAGCGGCCAGATCGGGAACCCCGCGGGCGGCTCCGCCGGCTTCGGCTCGGAGAACGGCTTCCACACCTTCACGAGGCGAACCACGCCGACGACACACACGAGCGAGAGGATCGGGAACGTACCGACCGCCACGAGCACGGCCACCAGCGGATAGAACGCCGCCATCATGAGCTGCGTGAGCCGCCGGGCGCGCCGCTCCCCCATGATGACGGGCAGGGTGCGCGTACCGTCGGGCTCGTCCCACGGGATCTTGTCGATGTGCTTGCCCATGAGCACGGCGGTGCACAGCAGCGCGTACGGGATCGACGCGAGCACGATCTCCCAGGGGATCGACCCAACCGTGGCGTAGTACGTGCCTCCGACCATCAGCGGGCCCCAAACGATGAACACCGTGGGCTCGCCGAGCCCGTGCTTCTTGAGCCGCAGCGGCGGCGCCGTGTACGCGACCGAGAGCAGGAAGCCGCCGAGCGCGAAGGCGACCATGGGCCATCCCCGCTCGATCGTCAGCACGATGAGGATCCCGACATCGAGCAGGTTGACGACGAGCGCACGCACGGCGAGACCGGTGCGCGTGGTCATCCCCGAGAGCACCGGGTGCGGTGCGTACAGGGCGCGCGGGTACTGCTCGTCGTCGGTGCCGACCTGGAGGTCCCAGAGGTCGTTCATGAGGTTGTTGGCCATGTGCGCGAGCAGGATTCCGACCGTCGCGAGTGCCCAGAGCCACACATCGGCGTCGCCCGCTGCGTTCCACCAGGCGAGGAGCCCGGCGACGAAACCCGCCGTGAGGGTCATGGGCAGGACCGCCGCGCGCACGAGCAGGATCCATCGCGTGACCACGTCGAGATCGCCCGGAGGAGGGTTGCCCGTGGCCAACGCGACCCGCCACCGGTGGGGGACGCCCGTCGAATCGGTCGCGGCGGAGGCGTCGGGGAGCTGTCCGCGAGCGGTCACGACCGGCAGCGTAATCCCGGAGATGCCACGAATTCCGGGCTCGGTGTGGCAGGATTTTGGTTGGTTCAGCGCCGAGTGGCGCAGAAGCGAGGGGGACGATCATGCCGGTGAAGCGCACTGCGAAGCGCTCGACAGCCAAGAAGCGCAAGGCTCCTGCCCGCAGGGCGGCGGCCCGCAAGCCTGCGAAGAAGCGCAGCGCCAAGAAGGCCACCAAGAAGCGGGCACCCGCCAAGCGGAAAGCCACCAAGAAGCGGAAAACCACCAAGAAGCGGGCACCCGCCAAGCGGAAAGCCACCAAGAAGCGGAAGGCCACCAAGAAGCGG
>JALHSW010000578.1 GCA_022865365.1 Acidimicrobiia bacterium
ACGGGGTTGCCATACGACGTCGCGCGAGCCGTCGCACCTTGGGCGATCGCGACGGTGCGCGCACCGTCGCCCGCGTCGGGGAACAACTCGAATCGGGCGTCTTCGAGGTCGGTGCGTAGCGGGCTCTCGCTGATCCGCTCGGTGTACCCGTTGTTGTCGTACAGCGTCTTGGCGCGCAACGCGCGTCTGCGGTTGCTGTCGGTCACGATGAGCTCCGCGCCGTGGCTGAGCAGCTTCTGGGCTGTCGCGGGGCGCCCTGCGAGCGAACCCGTGTACACGATGAGGCGATCAGCGGGGAGGACGCCGGCCTCAGCGGCATCGACGAGTCCCTCACCGCTGCCGCTCACGAGGACGGGCCCGTCCGCGGTCTCGGCGCGCACCACGCGGCGAGCGCCGTCGACCGAGAGGATGCTGAGCTCGGGCGTGGCGGGGTCTCCGAAGCTCGCCGAGTGCGTCAGCCCGGCGGGGAGCGGGTCGAGCGCGTGCCGGAGCCGCGCCACGTCGGGGAGGTCGTAGCGCTCGCTCTGGAGATCGCCGCGCACGAGGACCGAGCTCGCGGCGATGAGGCGCGCGATTGCCGGGAGCGCAGCCGGGTCGAACCTGCCCTCCTGGATGCGCCGGTCGAGTGCGCTCACGAGATCGACCGAGGCGACGGTTCCGTAAGGAATCACCTCGCGCGCAACGGTTGGCCGGTTCATCAGGGCGCGCGTGATCGAGTCGTTCGTGTAGCCCCAGTCGTACGCGGCGAAGTCGATGCCGGGGAGCTCGAGGACGCGTGTGTCGGTTCCGGCGCGGTCGAGGGTTGCTGTCGCCTCGTGCCATCGTGCGGGGATCGTCTCGGGCCGCGTCCGTGTGCCCGAGACGAGGTCACCGCTCCAGAGGGGCGCGATCGCCAGCGTGACTGCCACGACTGCGACGCCCGCCGCGACGCCACCGGCGACGCGAAAGCGGCTCCGGACGGCGGTCACGCCCATGCCGAGGAGCACTGCCGCTGCCAACACGACGAGCGGGGTCACTCGCGAGATGCTCCGCAGCGCGCGCGCCGCATCGACGCTCTCCACGACCGACTTGAACGCTCCGCCGAATGGCGACGGACTCCCGTAGGGGTGCGCACCGATCGCCAGGACCGTGCCGACCACGAGGAGCGCGACGAACATGCCGCGTCGGCGCCAGCGGGTCGTGACTGCGGCGAGGGCGGCAAGGAGCACGGGAACGAAGCTCACGGGGAGAACCCAGGTCGCCATGTACATGTGGCCGGCGTTCAGGTAGGGGGCAACGGCGTCTCGGCCGTACAGGAACCAGTAGCCGAGTCCGCGGAGCACCTCGGGTGTCGTGGATGCCACCGTTACCGTCTCGAGCGACTCGCTCGAGTCGAGGACGTCGACTCCGTAGCGGCCCTCGATCAGCAGTGCGACGATCCACCAGAGCGACACTGCAGCCGAGAGTCCCAAGATCCGCAACGCGGCGCCCACGAGGCGGCGACGCGCGGGCCACAAGCGCACGAGCTCGGCGACCCAGACGACAGCCGGGCCGAGGAAGATGCACGCCAGGGTCGTCGCGTTGATCGTCCCGACGAGCGCCACGACGAGCGCGAACCACGCCGGCCATCGCCAGCCGCCGTCACGGGTCGCGCGGAGCGTGAGCGCGACGAGCCACGGGAGCCCTGCGTAGGGCAGGAGCAGCACGGACAGGTGTGTCGCGTACTGGACGACGAACGGCGAGAGCGCGAAGGCGAGCGCCGCGACCGTCGGACCGACGGTCCCGGGCCACCGCAGTGTCCGAGCGAGAAAGAGCACGCCCGCACCTGCAACGAAGAGCACGCTGCCGAGCCAGAGACGCTGCGACACCCAGACGGGGACGCCGAGTTGCTCGGTCGCCCAGAACCAGGGCCCCATCGGTAGCAGGTAGCCGATGTTCTGGTGCGTGACGGTGCCGAGCCCGGTCGTCGGATCCCAGAGGTACGCGACTCGTGAGAAGAAGCGCCCGGCGTCAATGAAGAGGAGCGGTTTGGAGTCGGCCGCTACCTGGCCGCCCTGGGTGAGTAGGAGTGCGGGGTAGATAGCGAGGGCGAGTACGCCGTGCGAGAGTAGCGACCCGCGTCGGGGAACGAAGCGACTCGTGCTCCGAGTGTCCGTCGAGGTGACGGCCGTGGCGCTCATATCACCGCTCCACCGCGTCGCGCATGGCTGCCTCGAACTCGCCGATTGCGCGTTCCCAGGTGAACCCGCCGGCCCGTTGCCGCGCAGCCTCGGCCATCGCGGTCCGCGCCGCGGTGTCGGCCGTGAGGCGCACCCATTCTTCTACGAAGACGTGCTCGTCGGGTGCCAGCACCCCGGTGACCCCGGCGACCACCGAGTCGCGGACGCCTTCGACGTCGAACGCGACGGTCGGCACGCCGGCCGCGGCCGCCTCCATCACGACGGTGCCCCAACCCTCGTGGTGCGCCGGGTGCACCAGAAGCCACGCCGCACCGAGCTCGCGTCCCTTGCGAACCGGGTCGACGTAGCCAGTGAGCTCGACGTTGCTGCCGGCAAGCTCGCGGAGACGTTCCCGCTCGGGGCCATCGCCCGCCACCACGAGCGTGCCGCCGGTGCGCGGTCGCACCTGCTCCCAGAGGCGCAGCGCGAGGCCCACTCGCTTGTGAGGCACAAGTCGGCCGAGGACGACGAAGCGTGGCGTCTGCGAACGAGGCCCGCTGACCGGGACGGGGTCGCATCCCATCTCGATCGTGCGGACGCGCGACTCGGGGACGCCAAGGGCCACCAAGCGGCGCTGCGTCGACGCCGACACGGCCACGAACTGGGCGCGTCGGTAGACGCATGGCATCGCGCGTCCCTCGAGCCAGCGACCTGTCGCCGCGAGGGGCGCGCTGAACTGCGTGGCCCACTGCTCGGTGTGGATGTGGTGGACGAGGCAGACCACCGGCGAACGTTGCCAGAGCGGGGAGAAGAACGGGATGCCGTTCTCGACGTCGACGACGACGTCGGCACCGCGCAGGTGGCTCCAGTAGGAGATCGGTGCCCTCATGTACTGGGAATAGGTGCCCCCGGTCGCGAGAACCGGGTAGGGGCGCGCGCCCACGGGTCCGCCGCACAGCAGCGCGACCTCGTGACCCCGCGCCTGAAGGCCGGTGGCGAGTTGGTCGAGGACGACCTCGGAACCGCCGGCCTGCGGGTGGGCGAGGTCGCGCCAGGAGACGAAGACGATGCGCATGAAGGGTGGTCGGAGACCGAGAGCATCCTACGCAGGTGGGCTGTGGCCCTGAGGTCGGGAGCCGTCGCTGCTGGGCGGCTCCCAGCCCAGCTCGGCCGCCCGGGCGCGCACCCGTGCCGGTCGTGTACGGACGACGACGCGCAGCAGATCAAGCGCAGCACCGCTCGAGTCCCGCACCGGCCGCACGCTCGAGCCATCGACCGCGGTCCACTCGACGGGCACCTCGCGGATACGGAAGCCGAGGATCCGCGCGTGGACGAGCGCCTCGGCATCGAACGCGAAGCCATCGACGCGGGAGACACCGAAGATGAGGTGCGCAGCGTCGGCTCGGAACGCCTTGAAGCCGCATTGGGTGTCGTGGACACCGACGCGCCCCATCACGCGGACCATCCGGTTGAAGCTACGGCCCATGACTGCACGACCCAGCGTCGTGTTGTGCACGACCGCGCCGGGCACCGCGCGCGATCCAACGACCACGTCGGCACACTCGAGCGCGGCGAGCACCACCTGGAGCGCCGAGAGGTCGGTCGCGAGATCGGCATCCATGAAGACGATGATCGATCCCGTCGCTGCGGCGACACCGGTGCGCACCGCCGCACCCTTGCCGCGGTTCTCTGCGAGCGAGATCACCTGCGCGCCCGGCCGGTCATCGAGAAGTGAGTGGGCGACCTCGGCGGTCCGGTCGGTGCTCCCGTCGTCAACCACGATGAGCTCCGCGTCGGAGGCGGCGGGGTGCGCTTCGAGCGCACACAGCGTGGAGGTGAGCCGTTCAGCCTCGTTGTACGCCGGGATGACGATGCTGAGGGACGGGGGGCTCACGCGTGCTCCAGACCGCTCATACTCGCCCTTATACTCGCTCGCCCGAGCCGGATTCGGCATCGGCTCCGGAGAAGCATGACGCGGGCACGAGGCCTCGCCGCGTCCGAGGTGCAGCGTGCACATGGAAACAGCCGTGCGGCAGGAATCCGACGATCCGTGGCGTCGGTCTTCGGTCGAGTCCGATGCCCTTGGGGCTGACGAGGCGCGGATGCCGCACCTTCGCGCGCTCGACGGCCTGCGCGGAATCGCGGTCCTTGCGGTGGTCGCGTTCCACTTCGCGCCCGAGACCTTCCCCGGCGGCTTCCTCGGCGTCGACGTCTTCTTCGTGCTCAGCGGCTTCCTCATCACAAGCTTGCTCGTCACCGAGCGTGAGCGGAGCGGTCGGATCGCGCTGGGAGCGTTCTGGGTGCGGCGGGCGCGCCGCCTGCTGCCAGCCCTGCTGCTCGTCCTGCTCGCGGTCGGGCTCTACGGCGTCGTCGTTGCACAGCCGTTCGAGGCGGGTCGGCTGCGCGACGATGGCTTCGCGGCGCTCGGCTACTTCGCGAACTGGCACTTCATCTCGTCGGGGCAGTCCTACATCGCCGACTTCGTGGGCGTCGGCCCGAGCCCGCTGCGGCACACGTGGTCGCTCGCGATCGAAGAGCAGTTCTACCTGCTCTGGCCGCTCGTGGTCGCCGGTCTCGGCGTGCTCGTCGCGCGGCGCGCGGTTGACCTCCGCCGAGCGCTCGTGACGGGCTGCCTGGTGTTCGCCGTGGTCTCCGTCGCGCTCATGATCTTCCTGTACCACCCCGGCGATGACCCGAGCCGCGTCTACTACGGCACCGATACCCGTGCGCACCTGCTGCTCGTCGGCGGCGCCCTCGGTGGGCTCACCGCCGGCGTCGTACGTGTGCGAACGAACCGCCGCCGTCGCCTGCTGCACGTCGCGGGGGGACTCGCGGCGGCGGCGCTCGCAGCGCTCGTATTCACGGTGGCGGACACGTCCGACTGGCTCTACGAGGGCGGCTACGCGCTCGTCGCGCTGATGGTGGTGCTCGTGATCGCCGGGAGCGCACAGCCGGGCGACCATGTCCTCGGTCGGACGCTCGGCGTCGCGCCGCTCGTGGGGCTCGGCCTCATCTCGTACGGCGTCTATCTCTGGCACTGGCCGGTGTTCCTCTGGGTCGACACAACCGCGACGGGTCTCGACGGGGTCGCGCTGTTCGCCGTCCGGTGTGCGGTCACGCTCACTGTCGCGCTCGCGAGCTTTCATCTGGTCGAGCGGCCGATCCGCTCGGGTGCGTTGCGACGCATGGGGCCCTGGGTGCCGCGCTTCGCCGCGCCGGTCGCCGTGGTGCTCGCGATCGCGGTCCTGGTAGCACCCGTCGCCGCCGCCCGGGCCCCGGCACCGCCGATCGAGATCGCGATCGGACCGTCGACGGAAGTCCCTACCGTCAGCGACGAGTATGCGCGCGTCCCGACGTGCAATCGGCCCGTCCGTCCGCAACCCGCACGCGCCGAGGTTCTGCTGATCGGGAACTCCGTGGCCGACGAGATCGACGAGTGCCTCGGCGAGGTCCTCTCGGCCGGTGGCTTCCGGCTCAGGAGCGAAGCGCAGGCCGGCGAGGCGCTCTGCGACGTGCTTCCGCGGCTCACCCGGGAGGTGCGCGACGGTGACCGGCCGAAGTACGTCGTGATCTATGCGCTGAAGGCCGGGTACTCGATCTGCTGGGCCCGCCACGGAACCGCCGAGCCAGCGGTCACCGACACCTGGATGCAGGACGTGTCCCT
>JALHSW010000579.1 GCA_022865365.1 Acidimicrobiia bacterium
CCGCCGACGAGCCGCCGGTGCCGACGCACTTCTTCGACTGGCCCGGCGAGAGCGACCCTGGCCCGTATCCGATCCCGCTCGGCGCACCGATCGAGAGCGGCAGTGATCACCACGTGATCTCCGTGCAACGCGACACGTGCAAGCTCTACGAGCTGTACAACGCGACCGCCAGCGGGAGCCGCTGGGATGCCAGCAACGGAGCCGTGTTCGACCTGCGGTCGAACGCGCTGCGCTCCGACGGCTGGACGTCGGCCGACGCCGCGGGGTTGCCGATCTTCGCCGGCCTCGCCCGCTACGACGAGGTCTCGGCCGGCGTCATCAGCCATGCGCTGCGGGTGACGTTCGGGCGCACCCAGCACGGGTACGTGCACCCCGCGACGCATCTCGCGTCGAGCGACACCTCCGTGGATCGGCCTCCGATGGGGCTGCGACTGCGACTCGAGGCCGGCTACGACCTGTCGGGCTTCCACGGCCAGTCCCTTGTCATCCTCCGGGCGCTCAAGACCTACGGGCTGCTGGTCGCCGACAACGGCTCCAACTGGTTCATCACCGGCGCCGCCGACTCGCGCTGGGACGACAACGACCTGAACCAGCTCAAGTCGGTACCCGGCACGGCGTTCGAGGTCCTCGACACGGGGCCGGTCGTCACGGGATGATCGGGCGATGCGCATCGGTGTCTCGCTGAAGAGCACATACTCCGTCGGCGACCCGCGGACGGGCGCGCACCACATGATCGAGCGCGCCGCAGCGGCGCGCGACGCGAACCTCGATTCCCTCTTCGTCGGTGACCACCACGCCACGGGGCCCTTCGCCTACTACCAGAACGTCGCGATCATGGGGCGTCTGCTGGCGGAGTGGAGCGACGCGCCGGCCGGGGTGCTGATGCTCCTCCCGCTGTGGCATCCCGTCCTCGCCGCAGAGCAGCTCGGGACGCTCGCCGCGGTGGCCCGCGGTCGGTTCGTGCTCCAGTGTGCGGTGGGCGGGGGTGCAGAGCAGTTCGCGGCCATGGGAGTCCCGCTACGGGAGCGCAAGGCCCGCTTCGAGCAGGGCCTCGACATCCTCCGTCGGCTCCTCGCGGGCGAGGAGGTCACGAGCACCGACGGCCCGTACCGCGTCGAGGGGGCACGCATCGCACCCGTGCCGGCCGAACCCCTCGAGGTGTGGATCGGTGCGACGGCTCCCGCGGCGATCGATCGTGCCGCCCGCCTCGGCGACGGCTGGATGGCGAACGCGCCCCTCGTGCCCGACGAAGCCGCCGAGCAAGCGGCGCGGTACCTCGCCCGGTGCGAAGCACACGGAAGAGCACCGGGCGTCGTCGCGATCCGGCGCGACGTTCACGTGGGGGCGGATCATGACGACGCGGAGCGGGTCGCGGGAGCGGTCGTCGACGCCGGTTACCGCGGCTTTCGACCCGCGGCGTGCACGTACGGTTCGGTCGATGAGGTCGGTGAACAGCTCGCCACGTACGCGACGATGGGCTACACCGACGTGATCGTGCGGCTCTTGGCCGAGGAGCACACCGAGGTGCTGGCCTCACTGGAGCGTCTCGGCTCGGTACGCGAAGCGTTGCGTGACGCGTGAGCACCTCCTCGACCCGGCCGGCACCCGACCCGGTCGGCCCGGGTCAGGAGTCGGTGTGGGCCTACCCGCGCCCCCCGACGCTCGAGCCGGTCGCTCGCCGTCTGCGCGTCGTGCTCGGTGGTGCGGTGATCGCGAACACGACGCGCGGCTACCGCGTGCTCGAGACGAGTCATCCGCCCAACTACTACTTCCCGCCCGACGACATCGCCGCGGGTGCCATTGAGCGCGCGAAGGGTGCGTCGTTCTGCGAATGGAAGGGGCGCGCGCACTACTACGCGGTCATCGGTGGTCAGACTCCTGATCAGCGAGTCGAGCCCGAGGCGGCCTGGGGGTACGACGAGCCGAGCACTGCATTCGAGTCGATCCGCGGCTACGTAGCGTTCTACGCGAGCCGGATGGACGCGTGCTTTGTCGACGACGAGCAGGTGGTTCCTCAGCCGGGTGGGTTCTACGGCGGTTGGATCACCCGCGACGTGGTCGGGCCGTTCAAGGGCGGGCCCGGCTCGCGCGGTTGGTGACCGCAGAGGGGTCGCTCGCTCTACTTGAGCAGCCGCGACATGCGCCGGTCGGCGAGGATCTTCCCACCTGTCTGCTCGCGGGGGCAGTACACGACTTCGTAGGACTCGTACGACACCCGGTGCAGGTCCGTGCCGCAGCGCGGGCATGGGGTCCCGGCGCGGCCGTGAACCTCGAAGTTCTCACCGAGCTTGGGATCGGAGAGGCCACCCGTCCTGGTGCGCTCCCGCTCGATCCCGTCGGCGAGCATCGAGCGAACGCCATCGAGCAGCCGCTGTCGGGCGGCGCCATCGAGCTTCGCCAACGTCGCGTACGGCGAGACTTCGGCGCGCCAGAGCGAGTCGTCGGAATAGCCGCGTCCGACGCCGGCGACGGTCCGTTGGTCTCGCAGCCAGGTGTGGATGCGCCGCTTGTCCGTGCCGTGGAGCACGAAGTCGGCGAACGCTTCCGTGTCGGGCTCGGGGCCGAGTCGGTCGAGCGGGCCCTCGTCGCCGGGGGCGAGCACCCACCACGCGGCCTTGCGCTCCGTCCCGAACTCCCGCACCAGGAGCGCCGGCCCCACCCCGTCGTCGTCATCCGCGAAGCGGAGCCGCAGGACGCCACCCTTCCCGCCGCGCGTCTTCTTGGGCTGCTCCTCGACGTCGAGCCGCCCGGCCTGTGAGAGATGCAGCAGCAGACGGTGGCCGTCGTCGAACTCGGCCACGAGGTACTTGCCGCGGCGTCCGACATTCGTGAGGGCGTGGCCGACGAGTGCGTCGGGTGCAGGGGCGACCGTCTTCAGTGACGAGAAGCCGATCGGCTCGTAGCCCACGAGGGTCCGACCGCCCACGGCCGCGTCGAGCCGCTCGGCCAACGCCTGCATCTGCGGGAGCTCGGGCACGCCATCAACGGCTGAGCACGGCGCCGGCCGGCTCGGCCTCTTCGAACTCGGTGACCTCGAACGTCTCGCCGTCGGGCGAGAGGGAGTCGACACTGACCTCGCGGCGGGCCTGATCGCGGAGCTTGGCGGCGCTCCCACGCGGCATGAGGAGCGTGCAGGCCAGACCGATCCCGGCGACGAACACGGAGACCCAGAACGTGCGGTGCAGCGCACCGGCGAAGGCGTCGGACACCGCGCCCTGGAGCGCAGGCGGAACCTTCGACGCGCCGCTCGACGGAGTGAGCACCGCTGACGCGTCGATGTTGACGCCGCCCAACGCGGAGGACAGCCGGCTGGTGAGCGCGGTGAGCATGACCGACGTCGCGACCGCGACGCCGATCGCGCCGCCGAGCTGGCGGGTGAAGTTCACCAGACCCGTCGCCACACCCATCTGTCGGAGCCCGACCGAGTTCTGGGCCGCCAGCGACGTCGACATGAAGACAAGGCCCATGCCGAGCCCGAGCACGATGAGATAGCCGCTCAGCTCGAGCTGACCGGACTGGGCCGTGAGCCGCGTCAGGAGGAACGTCCCGAGGACGACCAGCGCGGCGCCGGTGGTCACGATCGCGCGGAAGCCGAGCTTCAGGACGAGCCGCGCACCACCCGCCGAGCCGACCATCATCGAGAGCATCATCGGGATCAGGATGCGCCCGGCTCCGGTCGCGGACTCCCCCAGCACGGTGCGCCCGTACAGCGGCATGAACGACAGGACGCCGAACATCGACATTCCGAGGAACATCGTGATCACCGACGCGGCTCGAAGACCCGGGATCTTGAACAGGTCGAGCGGGATCAACGGTTCGGCCGCGCGCCGCTCGATGACGATGAAGGCGACGAACAGCGTCGCACTCGCGCCGAACGCTCCCACGACCTCGAACGATCCCCACGGGTGCTCGCGCCCGCCCGTCTCGAGTGCGTAGACGAGGAGCGAGCTCCACCCGAGCAGTGTGAAGACGCCGGGCCAGTCGAGCTGATGCTTGTGCCGGGCGATGAGCGGTTCGATCATCACGGTTGCGACAAGCGCGATCGCGACGATCCCGATGGGCAGGTTGACAAAGAAGACCCAGCGCCACGACAGCTGGTCGGTGAGGAAGCCACCAAGGAACGGGCCGAGCACGGACGCCAGCGCGAACACCGCCGAGTACACCGCCGAGACCTTCGCCCGCTGCTCCATCGTGTAGAGGTCGGCGCTGATCGTCTGTGCCACCGGGAGGATGCAGCCGGCCCCGATGCCCTGGATCGCCCGGAAGATCACCAGCTCGGTCATCGTCTGCGACATCCCGCACAGCGCCGAGCCGACCAGGAAGATCGTCATGCCCGCGAGAAAGATCTTCTTGCGGCCGAACATGTCTGCGAGGCGACCCCACAGCGGGATGGTCGCGATCTCGGCGAGCAGGAAGCCCGAGAACACCCACGCGTACGCCTCGAGCCCGTGAAGATCGGCCACGATCGTCGGGAGCGCGGTCGCCACGATCGTGCCGTCGATGGCGGCAAGGAACATCCCGGCGATCACCGCGACCGTGGTGAGGACCACTCGCTTCTTGGTCAGCCGCGACGCGTACTCGGTCTGCTCCGGTGAGGTGCCGGTCATGCTCGCGCTCACGACGCGTCACTCCGCAGCGCCGGTGCGACGAGCCCGGCGAAGGCTTCAATTCGCCCTGCGACCGTCGGGTCGTGGTGGTTCAGGTACTCGACGAAGAGGCCCCACAGGAACGTCGCGATGACATCGGCGGCGACCACGACGTCGGCCTCGGGTGCCAGATCGTCGGCACCAGCAAGCACGGTCTGCCAACGGGAGCGCCAGTCCTCGGCCAATGCACCCCCGACCGCGAGGGCGTCGGCGTCGCCGAGCACCGCCTCGCGCTGCATCAGGCGGAGGAACTCCGCGTCATCGAGGAGACGTGCGAACTCGCGCCCGGCCTGCTCGACGATCCGGGCCTCGACGGTGTGGCTTTGCACGGCGGGTGGCTCGATCGCACCGTCGGCATCGGCGCCACGTGCCGCGTGGTACACGGCCTGGATCAGGTCGGCCTTCGAGGCGAAGTGGTAGTAGACGCCCGGCACGGTCACACCGGCAGCGTCGGCGAGCTCGCGCATGCTGACCGCGCTGGTGCCCTTCTCGGAGAACAGCCGCAGGGCCGTGGCGACGATCCGTTCCCGCGTCGTAGGGGACGGGCCCTGGGCCCGGGTTCGGCCCCCCATCAGGGCAGGCTTGGGGGCGCTCACCCGTTGAGTCTGACACTTACTTGAACGTTCGTTCAAGTCCGCTTGTGGTCGCCCATCCGCTTGATGATCGTGCGGCGGCGCTCCTGGAGATCCCGGAAGGTCAGGCGATCCACCTCGGCCGGGACCATCATCCCGGCCTTCACCGCGTCGAGGTCGACCATCAGCGGGACCGCGCCTTCGCCGAGCTCGCGAGCGATGCGCTCCCCATGGTGCGTGAGGAAGTAGGTGTGGATGTGGACGATCTCGGCGAGGAGGTCGAGGTCGGGCGCGAGGGTCGCCGTCGCCGCGTTCAGGAACATCAGGTTCTTCACGAAGAGCATCAGATCTTTCGGGGCACGCGCCCCGTACCCGAGGAGCTTCTTCATCAGGTCCTCGAGCTCACCGACGAGCTCGTCGGCCGACATCTGCGTCGGATCCTTTACCGGTTGGTCGAGCCCGAGATCGGCCATCACCGCGTCGATGTCGGTGTCGCTCGGGAACGCGCCGAGATCGCGCAGCGACTCGACCTGACCGCGCACGTCGCCCGCGGTGCCGCTCAGCAGCAGCCGGAGGAAGGCGATTCGTTGCGGCTCCGCGAGCCGCCCGGTGATGCCGAAGTCGAACACGACGGTCCGCCCGCCGGGGGCGACGAGCAGGTTGCCGCCGTGGAGGTCGCCGTGGAAGACGCCGTAGATCATGGCGCCCTCGAGGCACGCGATGAGACCGGCGCGCAGCACCGCATCGGTGTCGATCCCGGCGGCGTGCATCGAGGCGACATCGTCGAACGCGAAGCCGTGCAGCCGCTCCATCACGAGGACGCGTCGGGTGACGAGCGTGGCGTGTGGCCGGGGCACGACCATCGTGCGCTGATCGGTCGCGGCGAAGACGTGCGCGAGATCGAGCATGTTCTCGGCTTCGAGGCGGAAGTCGAGCTCTTCGACGATCTGCTCGGCGAACAGCTCGACGAGCGCCGGGGGATTCGCCAGCGCCGAGACCGGGATGCGCCCGACCAGCAAGGGTGCCAGCCACGCCAACGCTCGGAGGTCCTCGCGCACGAGCGCGCCCACGCGGGGGCGCTGCACCTTCACGACCACGTCCTCACCGGTCATCAGCCGCGCCGCGTGCACCTGCGCGATCGACGCCGCCGCGATCGGCTCCCGGGCGAACTCGGCGAAGACCGCCTCGAGCGGGCGCCCCAGCTCGGCTTCGACGACCGCTCTCACCGCGGCGAAGGGCTCGGCCGGTACCTGGTCGCGGAGCCGCTTGAACTCCTCGACGAGCTCGTCGGGGAACAACCCGTCGAAGGCCGAGATGATCTGGCCGAGCTTCACGTAGGTGGAGCCCAGACCTTCGAAGGACTGGCGCAGCCGCCGGGACAGGCCGGCCCGCGACATCGGTGTCCCCCGGTCGCGGAGCCGCCAGCCGGCCAGCGCCACACCCACGCTGGTCACGACCCGCGCGAAGCGGCCGATCGGCGGGAGCCGGCGTCGGGCGAGCAGCCGCGGGACGTCGGCCCGCGTGCGGGCCCGGATCCGGTCGATCCCGTGCAACCACACGAGGTCGCCGCGATCGACCACCCAGGGACCCGCGTCGGTGAACGCGTAGTCGGCGAGATCGGGGGACGGACCGGTTGGGCTCACGGGGTCCTCACGGTACGCACTGGCCGGGAGCCGATCGGCACGCGGACGCGACGTGCCCCCGCCCGGGGGGAGGACGGGGGCACGTACAGGCGACCGTTGGGGTCGGTCGCGATCAGGAACGCCGACCGGCGACCGACCATTCCCGGTCAGGCATTCCCGGTCAGGCATTCCCGGTCAGGCATTCCCGGGCAGGCATTCCCGGTGGCTCAGCAGCCACCCCACGGGCGACAGCCGACCTGGGCGTAGGCCTCGGCGGCCCAGGCGTCCTGCACGTCCTCGGGGGCCTGGTCTGCCGTGGCGTAGCCGCCGTACCCGGCCCAGGTGGACTCGAGCACCTGGTACTTCCCGGCCGCTCCGGAGCGTGAGTTCACGGCCATCGGGTTGCACTTGGACTCGCGGTAGATGACGTGACCGGGGATCGAGCCGGCGCACGTGCCACCGCCTCCACCGCTCCCGCCGGAAGTACCGCCGGAGGAACGGCGGCTGCCGGCAGCCTGGGCGGCCTCGAGGGCCTGGGCGTACGCAACGGCACCGAAGTACTTCTCGACGTTGGCGCGCCGTGCGTGAGTCACCAGCGAGGCGTCGAGTGCCCCGCTCTTCAGGGTGGCGGCGTCCAGCCGCTCCACATGCGGTGGATGGGTGTCTCCTGAGCTCGCTACCGCCTGCGTCAGCGGCAGCATCACCGCGGCGATGCCCGTCAGGGCAACGCCGATGAGCATGAAGCGTCGCATCTCTGTGTCCTTTCCGTTGCTGGTCCTCCGTGCCCGGACGCGCGCGCGCCAGACAGAACTGGAGGAAAGGGAGGAAGCTCGCAAACCGTCGAACTACAACGGTGGAACTTCCAGGGACAACCCTAGGCGGCCCGGGTGAGCGATACCGGAGTCCTGGTCCCGCGATCTCCGCTCCCGTGAACCATGTCACGCCGTAGAACCGGCAAATCGGACATTCTCTCGCTGCGCCCGGCGGACCGGGGGGGCTCAGGACGTCAAGCGGGAGGCGGTGCCGCTCCCGATCTGAGGACTCAGCCCGTTCGGCGCAGGTCGTCGAGCACGGCCATCGCGGCGTTGCGGCCGTTCACCCCCATGACGGATCCACCGGGGTGGGTGGCCGCCCCGCACAGGTAGACACCGGGCACGGAGGTCCGGGCCGCAAACCGGTGCTCCCACATCTGGTCCGGGAGAATCTCGCCCTGGAAGATGTGGCCGCCCGTGAGGCCGATCTTCTCCTCGACGTCGGGGGGCCCGAGCACCTGGCGCTCGACGACACAGTCGGCGACATCGGGAGCGAAGCGGGCGATCGCCGCGAGGGTCGCATCCGCGATCTCCTCACGACGCTCCTCCCAGGTGCCCGCGGCGAGCGTGTACGGCACGAACTGCGCGAACACGCTCATCGTGTGCCGGTCGGGGGGCGCGACCGACGGGTCATACGGAGTCTGGAAGTACAGCTCACACCACTCCGGCGCGGGCTCGCCCGAGCGGGCGGCAACGTAGGCGGCCTGGGTCGCGTCGATGCCGCGCCCGATCTCGACCTGGGCCCGGAACACCTCTGGGTCGCCCTTCGCGGCCGGGAAGGTCGGGAGGCGAGACAACCCACAGTTGAGCTTGATCACCGGGCTGGTGATCCGCCACGCGTCGACCTTCGCTCGTAGGCCCGGGTCCGCGTTCTCGCCGAGGAGCGCGACGGTGCGCACGGGGTCGGCGTTGCTCACGACCGCGGCCGCTCGGATCGTCTCGCCACCTTCCAGGACGACGCCCTCGCCGGGGAGGATCGCGGCGACGGGCAGCCCTGCCGCGATCACCGCTCCCGCGGTGTTGGCCGCGTCGGCGAGGCAGAACGACACCCTCCCCAGCCCGCCCTCGACAAAGCCCCACCCACCGAGCAACCCGAGGCTGTGGTGGGCGTGGACCCACGCCGTCCCGGGATCGCGCGGACCCGCGAACGTGCCGATCACGCCTTGGCCATGAAGGGCAGTGCGGAGACGCTCGTCGCGCACGTATCGCTCCACCACATCAGCGAGCGACGCTTCGAGCACCACCTCGAGCGCCTCGACGTCATCGGCGAAGAGCTCCTC
>JALHSW010000580.1 GCA_022865365.1 Acidimicrobiia bacterium
CGGGCGTCATGAAGACGCCGCGGTTGACCACCCACGGGTACGACGCCTCGTAGAGCTCGGTCCGGGTCTCGAGGAAGTCGCGGTAGTTCTGGAGCGGCTCGGCGCGATACGAGATGCAGCCCTTGGCGCCGAGATCGACGGTGTGCGCGGGCAGGCCGTGGTCGGCGATGGCCTTCGCGCAGCCCTCCGCGAGGCGCGTGCCGAGCTCGGAGAGGTGCACGTACGCATCCGGCGTGAGCACCTCGGTGAGCGCGGCGAGGCCGGCTGCCGCCACCAGCGGGTTGCCGTTGAACGTGCCCTGCTGGGCCGCACCGTGCTCGATGATGTCCATCACCTCGGCCTTGCCGCCGAAGGCCGCGGTGGGCGTGCCTCCGCCGATCGCCTTCGCAAAGCATGCGAGGTCGGGCTGGACACCGAACCGCTCGATCGCACCGCCCTCGGCGACCGTTGCGCCGGACTTCACCTCATCGAAGATGAACACCACGCCGTGCTTCGTGCAGAGGTCGCGGATCGCTTCCAGGTACCCGGGCTGGGGGAGCACGACGCCGATGTTCATCATGATCGGCTCCATGATGAGGCAGGCGAGCTCGCTGCCGCGCTCGTCGAACAGGAGCTGCGCGGCAGCGACATCGTTGAACGGCACCGCGACGGTCCACTTCGCCATCTCGGCGGGGATGCCCTTCGACATCGGCGTGGAAGCGGGTGCCTCGCGCCCTCCCATCGCGTCGGCGTTGGGAACGACGGAGAACATCACCGTGTCGTGGTGCCCGTGGTACGAGCCCTCGATCTTGCAGACGACGTCGCGACCGGTCGCGGCGCGGGCGATGCGGATCGCGTCCATCGTCGCCTCGGTGCCCGAGTTCGCGAAGCGGACCTTGTCGAGCTTGAACCGGCGACAGATCTCCTCGGCGAACGCAACCGTGACCTCGGTCGTGACCGCAAAGTGCGTTCCGGTGCGTGCCGCGCGGTCGATTGCCTCGACGATCTTGGGGTGCGCGTGTCCGACGACGTTGCAGCCGAACCCGCCGTGGAAGTCGACGTACTCGGTCCCGTCGACGTCCCAGACGTGGCCACCCATGCCTTTGGCGAGGTAGATCGGATACGGGTCTCCGGCCTGGAACGATGAGGCCACCCCGAGCGGCATGTGCCTCGCAGCCCGCTCGAACAGCGTCTTCGACGCCTGGGTCGCGGCCCGGAGCTTCGGCGTCTCCTCGTCGATGACCCGCGCTGCGTTGTCGGAGAACTTGTCGCCCATGTTCTGCTCTTCTCTGTCAGATCTCGCGAAGGAGGTGCCGGGATCGTTTTCCGGTCACCACTTGACCATGACGTGCTTGAGCTCGGTGTACGCCTCGATCGCGTAGATCGACATGTCCTTGCCGTACCCGGACTGCTTGAACCCACCGTGGGGCATCTCCGAGACGATCGGAATGTGGTCGTTGACCCAGACGGTGCCGAACTTGAGCAGCGCCGACATCTTCATGGCCCGACCGGCATCCTTGGTCCAGACGCTGGCCGACAGCCCGTAGTCGATGTCGTTCGCCCACGCGAGGGCCTGGTCGTCGTCGCTGAACTGCTGCACGGTGACGACGGGCCCGAAGACCTCCCGCTGGATGATCTCGGAGTCCTGCGCCGCGCCGACGACGACCGACGGCTCGTAGTAGAAGCCGGCGCCGTCGATCGTCTTGCCACCGATGGTGACCTCGGCCCCGGCTTCGCGGGCCCGGTCGACGAACCCCCCGACACGGGCGAGCTGGTCACCCGAGATCACCGGACCCATCGCGACGTCGGGATCGTGGGGGTCGCCGGTCTTGATCCCCCGGACCGCCTCGGTCAGCCCGGCCACGAAGCGGTCGTGCACCTTGGGGCCGGCGAGGACGCGGCACGGAGCGGTGCAGTCCTGCCCGGAGTTGTAGTAGCTCGCCTCGGCGAGGGTGGCGATGACGGCGTCGAGGTCGGCGTCGTCGAACACGATCACGGGCGCCTTGCCGCCGAGCTCGAGGTGAACACGCGTGAGCGTGTCGGCCGCGGCTCGCGCGATGGCCTTGCCGGTGCCGACGTCGCCGGTGAGCGAGACCATCGCGACCTGCGGGTGGGTCACCAACGACGCTCCCGCGGTCTCGCCCTGCCCGGTGACGACGTTGAGCACTCCCGGCGGCAGGATGTCGGCGGTGATCTCGGCGAGGCGCAACGCGGTGAGTGGGGTGAGCTCGGACGGCTTGAGCACGACGGTGTTGCCGGCCGCCAGCGCGGGTCCGAGCTTCCACGTCGCCATACCGAGCGGGTAGTTCCACGGTGCGATCGAGGCGACGACGCCGAGCGGATCGCGGCGCAAGAACGAGGTGTGCCCCTCCATGTACTCGCCCGCGGCGCGCCCCTCGAGGAAGCGCGCCCCCGCGGCGAAGAACCGCCAGTTGTCGACCGCGAGATCCATCTCGAACTCGATGATCGACTCGGGCTTGCCGACGTTGTCGATCTCGAGAGTGTTGATCGTCGGCAGGTCGGCCTCGATCGCGTCGGCGACCTTCGCCAGCATCTCGGACCGGTTGCGCGGCGGAAGCTGCGACCACGCGTCGAACGCGCCGCCGGCAGCCGCGACCGCGGCCTCGACGTCGGCCTTGTCGCTCGACGCGACCTCGGCCAGCCCCTCGCCGGTCGCCGGATTCAGCACCTTGTCGGTCGCGCCCGACTTCGCGTCGACCCACGCGCCTCCGATGAAGTTCTGGTACGCCATCGCTCGGTCCTCTCCTGAATTTCGTCTGACCACGATGTTGGTGGGTGGTGTGCCCCTTGCGCAAGGGAATCCGTCGTCATCGGCCCGAAAGAGCGCGGAATCCCTTGCGGAAATGCCCAGAAGCGTGCGTAGGCTGGCGCTCCGGTGGAGGGGGTGCCGCGCGTGGCCGACGAGGTGGTCGACGAGATGACCAGGCCCACGATCGATGGTGCGGCGGGCGCCGGCTCCAGCGCGGACGTCGTCATCGGGATCGACCGGGTCACGAAGCGCTTCGAGGACTTCACCGCGGTGCGCGAGGCCGACTTCGGCATCCGTCGGGGCGAGTTCTTCTCGATGCTCGGACCCTCGGGCTGCGGCAAGACCACGACGCTGCGCATGATCGCGGGGTTCGAGCAGCCCAGCGCCGGACGCATCACGCTGGAGGGCAAGGACGTCTCGCGGGTCCCGCCCTACAAGCGGAACGTGAACACGGTGTTCCAGCACTACGCGCTCTTCCCGCACATGACGGTGTTCGACAACGTCGCGTTCGGCCCGCGGAGCAAGCGGGTGTCGAAGTCCGAGGTGAAGAGTCGGGCGCACGAGCTCCTCGACATCGTGCGCCTGGGCGATTTCGCCGACCGCAAGCCCGGGCAGCTCTCCGGGGGCCAGCAGCAGCGCGTCGCGCTCGCGCGTGCGCTCGTGAACTACCCAAGCGCCCTCCTGCTCGACGAGCCGCTTGGTGCCCTCGACCTCAAGCTTCGCCAGGCGATGCAACACGAGCTGAAGCGGATCCAGCGTGCGGTCAGGATCACATTCGTGTACGTGACGCACGACCAGGAAGAAGCCCTCACGATGTCGGACCGCATCGCGGTCATGAGCGAAGGACTCGTCGAGCAGATCGGGACACCCGAAGAGATCTACAGCTCACCCGCGTCGGTGTTCGTCGCCGGCTTCATCGGCGTCGCGAACCTCATGCCGGCGCGCGTCGAGCGAGTCCACGGCGCAGAGGTCGAGGTCACGTTGCCGGGCGACAGCCGGGTCACGGTGCCGATCACCTCGGCGGCCCCGCTGGTCGGCACGACTGGGACCGTCATGGTCCGACCGGAGCGGATCCGCGTTCGGATCGATGAGCCGACGGGCGACATGCCGCGAGTCCGTACCACGGTCACCGACCTCACCTTCCAGGGCGCGCTGGTCCGGGCCGAGCTGGCGTGCGACGATGGCACGGTCGTCATCGCGCACGTTGGGCCCGACGACGACCTGCCGATGCTCCGGCCGAACGACGTGGTCTGGCTCACCTGGGAGGGTGATGCAGCCCGGCTGTTGCCCGGGCTCGATACGACCCAC
>JALHSW010000581.1 GCA_022865365.1 Acidimicrobiia bacterium
CGCGGTGTTCTCTTCGGACGCGATCTCCTCCACCGCGTACGCCACGGAGGAGATCCTCTTCGTCACCGCGGTCGGCGCCTCGAGCCTGCTCCTCGGACTCGAGACGCTGATCCCGATCGCGATCGCGGTCGCGTTGCTGCTGTCGATCGTGGCGTTCTCGTATCGCCAGACGATCTTCGCGTACCCGAACGGTGGCGGGAGCTACGTCGTCAGCCGCGAGAACCTCGGTGAGAACCCGTCGCTCATCGCCGGCGCGTCGTTGCTCGTCGACTACATCCTCACCGTCGCGGTGTCGATCTCGGCCGGCGTCGCCGCGATCATCTCCATCCCGGAGTTCAGCGACCTCGCCAAGCACCGCGTCGAGCTCGGCATCATCCTGATTCTGCTGATCACGCTCGCGAACCTGCGCGGCATCAAGGAGTCGGGCCGCATCTTCGCGGCGCCGACCTACCTCTACATCGTGATGATCACCGCGCTCGTCGGCTACGGGCTGTTCCGCAGCTTCGTCCTCGACGACATCAGCACCGTGCCGTTCAACCAGGCGGCGTTCGACGGGACGCTCTACAGCGGCGGCACGCTCGGCCTGTTCCTCATCCTGAAGGGTTTCTCCTCGGGCGCGGTCGCGCTCACCGGTGTGGAGGCGATCTCCAACGGTGTCCCGGCATTTCGTCGCCCCGAGTCGAGGAACGCGGCCGCCACGCTCGTGTGGATGGCCACCATCCTCGGCGTCCTGTTCATGGGCATCTCGATCCTGGCCAAGCACCTCGAGCCGTACCCGAGCCATGACCAGACGGTGCTCGCCCAGCTGGGTATCCAGGTGTTCGGCACCGGCGGGATCTTCTTCGTGCTCCAGATCGCAACCGCGCTGATCCTCACGCTCGCGGCGAACACCGCGTACGCCGACTTCCCACGCCTGTCCTCGATCATCGCCCGCGACGGCTATCTGCCGAGACAGATGGCCAACCGCGGCGATCGTCTCGTGTTCTCGAACGGTGTGGTGATCCTCATGGGCGCGTCGATGGTCCTCATCGTCGCCTTCGGGGGCGTCACCAACGCACTGATCCCGCTCTACGCAGTCGGCGTGTTCACGTCGTTCACCCTGTCGCAAGCGGGCATGGTGCGCCATCACAAGAAGGAACGGGCGCCCAACTGGAAGCGCCACATGGTGATCAACACGATCGGCGCGATCGCGACGTTCGTGGTGCTCATCATCGTCGCGGTCACGAAGTTCACCAGCGGGGCGTGGGTGCCGATCGTCGTGATCCCATTCATCATCCTGTTGTTCAAGAGCATCCACCGTCACTACAAGCGCGTCGGCAAGAGCCTCCATGTCGACCCGGACTTCCGGGCTCGGCCGTTGAACAACACGGTCGTCGTGCTCGTGGGGCGCGTCCACAAGGGCGTGCTGCAAGCGCTGGCGTACGCCAAGTCGCTGAACGCGCGGCACCTGGTGGCGCTGAGTGTCGTGAGTGACGAGGAAGAGGACGCCAAGATCCACGAGCAATGGGAGCAGTACGGCATCGACATCCCGCTCGAGACCGTCTACAGCCCGTAC